>CAIXAA010000451.1 GCA_903917305.1 uncultured Myxococcales bacterium
ACTTGGGAGAAGCGCCCGGCGCTCCCGAGGACGTCAACGTCCGAACCCAGGCGCGTCTCGACCGCTGCGTGACGGCGCAGCTCGGCGCCGGCCATGCGCAGGGCGGAGCGGATCGTCGCGTTGAGGTCGACGATGTTGGACTCCTCTCGGTCATCCCTGGCCAGGGACCGCATGTCGCGAACGATCTCGCAGATCCGCGTCGCCCCTTCCCGCGCCTGGCCGAGCACCTCCTGGAGGTCCGGCACGAACGCCTTGCCGCCCAGCTTGTCGCGGGCGCGCTGGAGGGTCTCGAGGTCGGCCCCCTCATCAAACAGGGCATCGAAGCGTGCCAGGTCGTCGAGCCGGTCGCGCAGGAACGACTGGTTGGCCGCGACGCTCGCCACCGGGTTGTTGATCTCGTGCACCACGCCTGCCGCGAGCTGGCCGACCGCAGCCAGCCGCTGCGTGGCGGCGACGCTCTGCAGCAGGCGCCGATTCTCCAGGGCCAGCAGGACCTGGGACGCCAGCACGGACGCCAACTCCAAGTCCTGCTTGCGGAACGGGCGCGGATTCGTCACGCGGTTGATGTTCAGGACGCCGACGAGCCGATGGCCTGCGCTCAGCGGATACACGATGCTGGAACGAACCCGGTTGAAGCTGGGCACGTTCGCGAAGCGCGGGTCGTGCGCAAGGTCGCGTTCGATGAGGGCAGGGTCCCCCGACGCCGCCACCTGGCCTGCCACGCGCGCTCCCACGGCCAGGACCTCGCCCTGGACTACGTGCCTTGTCCCCGACGCCTCCGCCACGTACAGCGTCGCGTCGTCGCCGGGAAGCATGAGCGAGACATCGTCCGCGCCCATCACCTTGAGCGCGACCTCGACAATCAACCCAGGAAGCCGCTTGGGGTCCTCCGCGGCAAGGATGGCCTGGCTGGCGCGGTAGAGGGCAGCCGCTGCGCGGAGTTGCCGGCGCTCCAGGGCACGCCCGAGCGTCGTCAGCAGGTCATCGAGTTCAAACGGCTTTTGCAGGAAGTCAAACGCGCCGCCGCGCAGGCACTCGACCGCCGCCTGCAGGTCGGCATAGCCGGTCGCCATGATGACCTCGGTGTCCGGCGCGAGCAGCCGCGTCGTGCGCAACACCTCGATGCCGCTGGCCCCCGGCATCCGGATATCCGAAATGACGACGTCGAAATCGGCGGCGCGCAGCTGCGCGATGGCCTCCGTGCCGGTGGCAGCCAGCTTGATGTCGTGTCCCAAGTTCCCGAGTTCCCACTGCAACATGTCTCGCATGCCGCGTTCGTCGTCGGCGAGAAGGATGGATGCGCCCATGATCTTGCGTCTCCTTGGTGGCGAACTGCCATCCCGGTCGTCGGCGACGACGTCGTCTTCATGCGAAGTGATTGGATTCATGACCAGTTACCGACACATGGCTGGGCAGCGACAGGCAACTGCACGGAGATCTCGGTGCCCTTGCCCGGTTGGCTCGCGATGGCAATCTCGCCTCCGTGTTGCTGCACGATGTCGTGCACGAGACTCAAACCCAGACCTGTCCCTTTGCCAACTTCCTTTGTCGTGAAGAAGGGTTCGAAGATGCGCGGGCGCACGGCCTCGGGAATGCCGCACCCCGTGTCCGCCACCGCAAGCACCGCGAGGCCGCTGCCGTTCATTCGCGTGCGCAAGGTCAGCGTGCCGCCGGCGCCCATGGCGTCGAGCGCATTGGTCCCCAAGTTGACGACGACCTGCTGCAATTGGGTGTGGTTGGCGCGCAGCGACGGCAGCGGGGCGGCAAGCTCCCGCACGACCTCCACGCCCTGCGCCTTGGCGAGCGCGTCGAGCAACACCGCGCTGGAGCGAACCACCGCGTTGAGGTCGACCAGTTCCGTGTCCTTCCTGGCGACACGCGAAAAGGCGAGCAATTCCTGGGCGAGGTTCTTGCAGCGCAGGGCTTCGCGAACGATTGCCTCGACCGGTTCGCGCAGGGCATCGCCGTCCGGCATCCGCCGCTCCATGCCCTTGGCGAAACCCAGGATGACCGCCAGTGGATTGTTGATCTCGTGCGCGATGCCGCTGGCGCGTTGCCCAATCGCAGCCAACTTCTGCGCCTGCATCGCCTTGGCGCGCGACGCGTCGAGTTCCATGAGGATGGCTTGGAAGGCGAGGCCGAGCGTCCTGACCTCCATGCTCCCTCCGACCGGAACCGCGACGTCCGGCTCGCCGCGTCCGATTCGCTCCGCGGCCCGGGCGAGCGACGAAAGCGGTGCGGTGAACCGTCCCGCCGTGGAGAATGCCAGGAGCGTCAGGAGACACTGCACGAATGTCACGACGCTGCACAGGACCCAGAGCGCGTTCGGATGCTGCGCGCACGCCGGCTGGCTGCACAGCAAACGTCCGTCGGCCGCGAACTGCACCCAAGAGGCGGTGGCGATGCTGAGCACCGAGCCGACCAAGCCGAACACGACGATGCTCATGCCCCATTTCTTCCGCATCGTCATCGTGGCATTGGCCTCGACATCGTTGGGCTCCTGCCTGGCG
>CAIXAA010000452.1 GCA_903917305.1 uncultured Myxococcales bacterium
CGGCAGGCGGCGGTAGAGCGGCTCATCGACAGCGACGATGGGCAGTGGCCGGTTGCGCGTGAAATCGCACTTCGGGTTCGAGCACGCGATGCGCAGGTCCGTGGGCACGTCGGAGTTGACCGGAAGTAGCACGAACGACGAGCCCTTGAAGCGCGCGCCGCACCACGGGCAATCTTCCAGGGGGATCGGCGCAGGATTCGCCTTCTCATCGCGCTGGAATGCATGCACCTTGGAACGCGCCGTGTCGTCGCTGAGATCGCCCTTCTTGCCCATGCGGTTCGGCGTCGCGGCCATGCCGACCCAAAGGCCGATCTCGAAGGGCCAGGTGCCGAGGCGCTCGTCCTTCTCGCGCAGCAGCTCGAGCGCGCACACCATCGCGGTCGCGCGGGCGAGTTGGTCGAGCGTCAACAGCCGCAGCGTGTAGCGCATGATGACGGACACGCCAGCGCCGCCGATGCCTGGATGCCGCATGCGACGCAGGACCAGCGTGAAGGCCGCGAGGCCAAGGTAGGCTTCAGTCTTGCCGCCGCCGGTGGGAAAGAACAGCAACTCTACCGTGTTGCGCTCGGCCTCACCCTCGACAGCGATGCCGCGCAGGTTCAGGAGCACGAAGGCAAGCTGGAACACGCGCCACTGCGGGGCTTCGTCGCGCCGCTTGCGCGCGGCCATGGCCATGGCACGATTGGCCAGTCGAAACGCCTCGAACACTTCGGGATCCGCCAGCAGCCTGATGCCCGCGGCGATGCGGTCGCAGGCCCGTCCCGCGTCCTGCAGCAGGCTCTTGGCCGTGTCTTGCAGGCTGCCAAGCCCGGCGACCGACGTCTGTTGCACTTCGATCCAGGCCCGGTACGCAACGGGCAGGTCGGCAAGAAGCCCTTGCAGGACCGCGGGCGACTCGGCCGCCGCCAGCGTCTCCATGTCCAACTCGACGCCTTCGAGCACGCCCGGCACGACACGCGCGACGTCGTACTGCGGCACCCAGGCCGTCTCGACCTCGCGGCAGGCGCCGTCCTCGACGATGGCGTGCGTGGCGACGTTGTGGCCAACCGCGTACTCGCACACGTCGCGGTATTGCAGCGCGGCCGTGCGCTCGTCCAGGTCGTCACCCTCGGCGCCGCGCATGTCGGGTCGCGGCACGAAGCCTTGGGCAAGATGCACGCGCAGGCCGGCCTGGAAGACCGTGCCGTTGTCGCGGTCCTTCGTGGCGGGGCGGGCGTTCACCAGGAACACCGACACCGAGCGCGTGCCCGCCGGCACCGGATGCGTGGCGCGCAGGTCCGCAACGACACGGCGCTGGACGCACCAGATCTGCAGGCCACCGCTGCCGGGAATCGGCCTGCGCACGGGCGACAGGTTGGCGGGCAGTTCAATCCGGAGTCGCTCGACGTGCTGGGCGCGCTGCCAGGTGCGGAGCGGCCGGTCAGGCTGGACTGCGTCTCTCTCGGGCGGATCGTCGCCTTCGGGCGGATGGTCGGTGTCAGCGGCTGTGGCGTCGGGCGGCGGCAGGTACTCGCCCCAGGTGACCGTGATGTCCAGACTATTGGCCGCGGCAGGCGCGAGCATGCTGATGCCTAGCGATGACGGGAAGAACGCTCGGCGCTTGGCCCCTGCGTCCGGTGCGGCCGCGTCCTCAATGCCGGCTGTCTTCTCGAGCGCGTCGAGGTCTGCGTCATCCTCGTCCTCACGCACGGCCTGCGGCGCGCCCGAAGGCACGAGGAAGCCGGTGAGGTACCAGCGCGACGGCGGCTCGGGCAGCGCCTCGGCGGCGGTCGGGTCGTCCGGGCCGGGGCCGACGAGGTCGAGGCGCAGCAGGCGGGTCAGGTCGTCGCGGATGGTGGTGGAAGTAGAACTCATGCGTGCCTTTGTCGAACTGTCTGTTCCGCCGTGCCGATCGACCGTCCGCGGCTTGTCCAGGTGCCATCCTCTCGTCAGCGTGTCAATGCGCGGTCTGGGGAGCGCGTCAAATGGCGGTCAAGACATCTCCGACCATGAAAAACTGAGGCGCTATCGCGCTCTAGGCCACAGAAACGCAGTATTCGAGGCGGGGAAGAGGCTTGGCTGATCAAAACCCGGTCAAATGTTTGCAACTACGCCCAGAAAGGCACGTATCCGGAGCGAGGCATGTCGAGATCGGCCGGTCGGATGAGCTTGCTGGCGAGCGCTTCCTTGATGATTCTGGACACCTGGGCTGCGTTCTGTTCCTCAATGCCGAGCCGGGCGCGGAGCGTGGCGTTCGTCATGCGTCCGCCGGTTACGAACTGCAGGGCTGCGTGCTGATAGGCGGCGCGCACCCGCTCGGTCGCGTCCATGTCGCGGTACTGCCTCGGCGCGTAGAGCATCACACGCGTGTTGTCGTCCAGCGCGCGGAAGTCCGGCGGCGGCAACTGGTACATCTCCACGGCCGTGACGACCTTGACAATGCCCGAGCCGCGTTCCTCGCAGATGTGCATGCGCCGCATGAGTGCCGCCAGCGCCTCGTTGCGCGACCGCGGCGGCGAACCGATGAACTTCTGCACATCGATGAGCGGCGCACCCGGATTGGAGATCTCGATGCGGTCGTCGAACAGCTCGATCATCGGGCCCGCGCCGGTGATGGTCATATCCTGGTGGATCAGCGCGTTGGCGACGAGTTCGCGAATCGCGATCTCCGGGTACATCGGCCGCTCTTCGCGCAGCGCCTGGCCGATAGCCACTGAGTTCGCTCACTGCCCGCGCCCGCCTGACGCCCTTGGAGGTCTTGCTGCGAGTCATGATACATCTGCGTTCATCTGAGGAGTTGCACGGATGCATGTCGTTTGTGCTGCGTGGGCGATGGACGCATCTGGTAGGTTGACATCTGATCGTCCGCGTTTATGCTGACCGCCCGGCGCGCGATGTGCGTACGGGGAGGAGTCCACCTTGGCAGTCGCGTCGGCACGGGCAACCCGAGATCAGCCTGAGGTTTACAGCCTCTGGACCATGCCAAAGTCAAAGTGGGGTCCGGTCCCGCAGGTTCCGGAGCGCGGCCACGAGTTGAGCAGCTTGCAGGGGCGGGTGAACTTCGGTACCGAAGCCGACCTAGCTCGAGTGAAACCGTTCCAGACGCCGGTGTCTGAGGACACGCTGCGAGAGACCGTTCGGTGAATGCCGACGGCAGCTTCATTCCGGCAAAGCGAATCCGCGTCTATGCGTTTGGATCCGGGGACCCGCTTCAAGCGTTCTCCAACATGCCCCAGGGGCAGTACCTGAGACGTTACCTCGGCGACCTCCAAGCCGAAGCGGTCGTTGAAGAGCCAAACTACTTCGATCATGACTACTTGGCCGAGTTCTCGTCATTCTACTCACTCGGCGCTCGCGGCTTTCCCAACATATGCAGACGATTGCACTTCTTCTCCTGTCGGGTGGACCGGCGCGCTTTGAAGAGGTTCCTTTCGGGGGCGGCACGCGCGAAGCACGGCATGCAGGAGCACTACCTCGGGTTCGTCGTGATCCGGCCGATCCCCTGGGCGCCGTTCGGGCGGACCGTCTTGCGCTGGTACGCCGAGAGCACGCCATCGACCCCGCGGATAATGCAACCGAGCCGTGAGTACACG
>CAIXAA010000453.1 GCA_903917305.1 uncultured Myxococcales bacterium
GGGCAGCCGTCCTGGTCCTCGAAGCCGTCCTTGTCTTCCGCGACGTTCGGGCACTTGTCGTTGACGTCGAGGATGCCGTCCTGGTCGTTGTCCGGATCCGGGCAGCCGTCCTCGTCCAAGAAGCCGTCCTTGTCTTCGGGCTGGTCCGGGCAGCGGTCGACCTGGTCCTGAATGCCGTCGCCGTCGCGGTCATACTCCGGGCAGCCGTCGGCGTCGTCGACGCCATCGTAGTCCTCCGGGTCGTCCGGGCACTTGTCATCGGCGTCGCAGATCTTGTCGCCGTCGCGGTCCGGGCAGCAGCCCTTCATGTCCTTGACCGCGGCCACCGCCTGCGTGTGCTTCTCGGCCAGCGTCAGGTGCTCCGCGGCGCCCAGCGTGTTGCCGTGATCCGATTCCAGGCGGGCAAAATCGATGTGCGCTTCGGCCAGCGCCAGATCGCGCGGTGCGCAGTAGTACGCCGGCACCTTGGCGCCGCGCACGACCTCGGTCATGGCCGCGGTCTTCTCGCTCACGTCCTGACCGGTCGCGCAGCCGCTCAGCGCGAGCGCGCACAGCGCGACGAGCACGAGCGCGCAAAGGCAGGCGATCCAGGTGCTGCGCGCTGCCAAGCTGTTCATGCCCGCCGACCTCATTATTCGTCACCCGATGGCGCCAGACCCGGCACATTGCGCTTGCTGTCCCGCGCCTTGCCATCCTCGGGCGCCTTGGGCGCGAACTTCTCGAGGCGCTGCTTCTTGTCCTTGCCGAGCCGCGCGACGTCCTGCGCCTTCTCCGCCGCCTGCATGCTTTGCCGTGCGTATTCGGAAGCTTGCTCGTACAGGCCGTAGCCCTGCAGCTCGCGCGCCTTGTGCAAGTACGCGGCAGCACGCGTGTATTCGTAGGGCGCGTTCTGCTCGGCTTCGAGGCCTTGGGCCTCTTCCAAGCTGCGCTGCGCATCGCCAATGGCGCCCGCTGCCGTGACCGATCCGCAGCCGAGAACGAGCGTCAGCGCCGCGCCCAACATCAGCGGAATCACACAGCGAAACGGGTGCTTGTATGGGCCAAGGCGCTTCATCATCTTTCCTTGAGCCATCCTCTTTCGCGGAGCCAGTTCGAGGTGCGTCAACGGCGGCGACGGAGCCATGCGCCAAGGACCCCGTACTTTCACCCCGGCACGCAGCAGTGTCAAGCGAGCCCAGGGACGTGGGATTGACGCCATGGACGCTCGCACGGCCCTCTCTTGTACCGGCGGCCAGCCTGGGCGAAGATGGCGGGTCAATCCCGCTCATGCCAAGGGCGGACGGTGCACATGGCCTTCCTGCTCGCCTTTTCCAGCCGGCCCTCGACGACCGCCCAGCGCCCGCGCCTGTGGGGACTGGCGGGGTGGCTTGCGCTTGCGCTGCTGCTGCTGCTGCCCGTGGGCTGCAAGCGCGTGGCGGCGGATCGGCAGTTGTCGGCGGAGACGCGCAAGGCGATCACGGCGATCCAGCAGTACTCGGCCGCTTCGGATCGCGCCAATGACGCGCACCGCGCGGTGCTGACGGCGTTTGCCGACGCCAACCGCTCCGCCAACTTGCCGGAATACAAGAACGCGCTGCGCAATGGCGTCTTGCCGGCCATGGACACCTTCATCACGCGCCTGAGCGCCATGCCCGCCGGCACGCCGGAGCTGGCGGCGATCCACGCCAAGCTGCTGCTGGCCTACACGACCGCGCGCACCGAAGTCGACAGCTTCGAGGCTGGCTTGCAGGACGCCGCCGGCCTTGCGCGTTTCGATGACATCCGCAAGCGCCTGCAGGCCGGCGTCGCCGCCTACAGCTCTGAACTGGCCCGCTATTACGCCCGTTTCGACCGCAAGCTGCGCCTCGATGGCGCCAGCAGCGAGGCCGCCGCCGTCACCGGGACCGCCGCGCCATGACCAGCCCGACGCCGCAGCCCAAGAGGACCAGCGTAGGCGCCGTCGTGCGCGCCCTGCGGCCGCACCAGTGGGTCAAGAACGTCTTTGTTCTGGTGCCGTTGGTGTTTGCCGGCCCGGAGCTGCGCGCCGCCGGCCGCCTGACCGAGTCGCTGATCCTGCACGTGCTGCTCGGCGTGCTGGCGTTCTGCCTGCAGTCGAGCGCCACCTATCTGCTCAACGATCTCCATGATGTCGAGGCCGATCGCCGCCACCCGGTCAAGCGCCTGCGCCCGATCGCCGCGGGCGAGCTGCCGGTGCCGGCGGCGTGGACCTGGTTCTGGGCGATCCTCGCGACGGCGGCGGTGCTGTCCTGGCTGGCGGGCGGCCTGTTCATCGCCTACGTGGCCGCCTATTTCGTCATGAACACGGCCTATTCGAAGGGCTTGAAGCACGTCGCCTGGGTCGATGCCGCGGTGATTTCGGCGGGTTTTGTCTTGCGCATCCTGGCCGGCGCCGAGGTCGCCCACGTCCACGTCTCGCACTGGCTCGTCGGGTGCACGGTGCTGCTGTCGCTGTTCCAGGCGCTCGGCAAGCGCAAGCACGAGCTGCTGACCTCCGACACGAGCCACCGCATCGCGCTGATGCGCTACCAGAAGGCGCACTTGAACGTGGCGCTGCCGTTGCTGGCTTGGGCGACCGCGGGCGTCTACCTGGGCTACACGCTCGATCCGGACACGGCGCGCCGCTTCGGCACGCACCTGCTGCCGTGGACGGTGCCGTTTCCGCTGCTGGGCATGTGGCGCTTTGCCAAGCTGCTCGACGACGCCGAGACGCCGCGCAGCCCGACCGAACGGATGCTGCGCGACCCGCTTTTCGTCGCCAACCTCGCTGCTTGGGCCCTGACGGTGGGCCTGCTCATCTACGGCGTCGTGGGGTCCGCATGAGCGGCGCATGGCGCGCGGCGATCGCGGCGCTCTGCCTGTGCGCCTGCGGCAGTGCGACGCTCGCGCCCAACGAGCCCAACCCGCTGCGCCGCACCCTGGAGCGCGATCTGGCCAAGATCGACGTCAAGGAACCGCTGGAGCTGCGCTACAACCCCGCGCCCTGCAACTGTCCGGCGTTCGAGGTGCACATCGGGGAGCGTTGGCTGCGCGCCGAGATCAGCCGCGTCGAAGGCGACATCGTCAGCGTCTGGCTCGCGTGGCTGACGCAGACGCCGATCGAAGCGCTGCCGGTGCAAGTGTCGCTGCTGGGCAAGATCGAACGCGAGCTTTTGCGAACCGCGCAGGGCAGTTACGCGGTGCGTGTCGATGTGCGCGAGATCCTCGCGCCCAAAGCCCCGTCCATGACCGAGACACCGGAAGCTGCGCCGGAGCCGGCACCGCCAACGCCTTGATGCTCGCTGGCAAAGTCAATGAAAACCTTGACGCCGCGCGCCCCTGGGCGACAGTACGCGCCAGGAATCGAGGAGGTTGCGATGCGGAACAACGTGAAGTCCTGGCGGGTATGGCTGGCTGCAAGCCTGGGCGCTGCCTCCCTTTTGCCGGCGGCGACGGCCTGGGCGGCGGCGATCGAGAAGACGCCCTCGCTGGTCATGGAGGTCTTCCTCGGCGACAAGCCGGTGGGCGAGACCGAGCTGCGCATCATGAGCGGCAAGGAAGCCTCGCACTACTCGATCCAGGCGCATTTGCAGGACAAGGTCGCCAAGGTCTGGCGCACGTTCACGGAGCGCGCGTACCTGCCGGTCGGCCCCAAGGGCGAGATTACGCAGTACGATCGCTGGATTGACGTGACTGGCGCCACCAGCCAGGCCAAGCTGTTCAACAACGCCGGGCAGTGGCGCGTCGCGTTCACGGACTCGGCGGTGGACGGCAAGAAGCCCAAGCCCAAGGTCTCCGACGTGCAGGTCAAGGTGCCGTTCGTCGTGCTCGACGAGCGCCTGCCGATGCTGGTGGCGCTGGCGGCGGAGCGCATGGCGGGCGTCAAGAGCTTCGACTACGTGCGCGTCGACGACGCCACGAGCGGGCATTTGACCTTGAGTTCCGAGACATTGACCGACAAGGCCGGCCAGAAGTACCACCGCATCCACATGAAGGGCGACAAGGTCGACCTGGAAGTGCTGCGCGATCACGCCGGGCACGTGCTGAGCATCAAGGGCCTGGACAAGTGGCATGCCGTGACCAAGGACGCGAAGATTCCAAAGGATCTTCAAGTCGCGACCGCCGCGGAGAGGCCCGATGCACCGGCCGAGAAGCCGGCAACGGGCGCGCAGCCGCCGGCCGAAGTGGCGCCCCCCGCCGGTGAAGGCGCGACGCCGAACTAGCCGAATACGCAAGAGACTTCAGTCGCCGAAGCGCGCGTGGGCCTCGTCCTGCCAGGCATCGGGCCAGAA
>CAIXAA010000454.1 GCA_903917305.1 uncultured Myxococcales bacterium
CCAGGCGAAGCGTGGAATGATTCATGTTTTGAGTCCTGCGCGGGTCTCCGCGGCGGGCGGACTTTAGCCGCGATGGACCTCGGCGGCAAGGGCCACCCAGCAGGCGCCGCGCGCAAGAGTGGCCCAACCATCGCGACTTGACCGCCCAGGCCCGCTAAACGTAGGCTGTCGCGCCCTGCAGCGATTTCGCTGTCGCACCTGGGATGCACCGCCATGACCCGCGCCGACCTGCTGCCGATCCTCCTGCGCATCGCCCGCGAGGTCACCGACGAGGATGACCTCGACTTCGGCCCGCAGACGCGGTTCGAGGACATCGAGGAGTGGGATTCCCTCAATCATATCCATATGGTCGTGCGCATGGAGGATGTGTTCGGCATCCGCTTCGATGACGCCGCGCGCCTGCACAACGTGGCCAAGGTCCAAGATCTGCTCGACATCATTGCGGATCTGAAGGGCTTGTAGCCCCCGGAGGCAGGCGCCTTGCAGTTCCTGTCGCTCGAGTTCCTGGCGTCGGTCGCGGCCCTGTTCGCGCTCTATTGGCTGGTGCCGCGCCGCTCCTGGCAGAACAGCCTGCTCACGCTTGCATCGCTTGGATTTCTTTCGCTGTTTGGCGTGGCACCCCTGGTCGTGCTGGTCGTCTCGACCACGCTCGAATGGGCCATCGCCCTGCGCCTGGGCGCCACCGACTCGCGCAATGGCCGCCGCGCCCTGGTCGCGCTGAGCGTGCTGCTCAACCTCGCGCAGCTCGCGTGGTTCAAGTACGGCCCCTACGTCCTGCCGCCCCTGGGCCTGTCGGCCGTGGTGCTCAAAGCCGCTGTTCCTGTGGGGCTTTCCTTCTGGACCCTGCAGAAGATGACGCTGACCCTCGACGTCTACTACCGCCGCCAGCCGCCCGAGCGCAACCTCCTGCGCTGCCTGCTGTTCGTCAGCTTCTTCCCCGCCGTGCTGTCCGGGCCGATCGAGCGCGCGCACAAGCTGCTTCCGCAATTTGCTGAGGAGCGACGCTGGGATACGCGACGCTTCTCCGAGGCGGTCTGGCTGATCGTCGTCGGCGCCTTCCACAAGGCGGTCATCGCCGACAACATCGCCGTGTGCGCCGACTCGCTGCTCAAGCCCGGCAGCTCGGGCCTGGCCATCCTCGTCGGCATCTGGGCGTATGCGATTCAGATCTATGGAGATTTCGCCGGTTACTCCTACATGGCCCGCGGTTTCGCCCGCCTCTTCGGCATCGATCTGACGCAGAACTTCCTCGCGCCCTATTTCACCACCAACCTTTCGGACTTCTGGAAACATTGGCACATTTCGCTGTCGGGCTGGCTCACGGAGTTCATCTTCTCGCCCGTCTCCATGGCGCTGCGCCGCCACGGCACCGCGGCCGTCCTCGCCGCCACCTGGGCCACCTTCGCCGCCAGCGGCCTTTGGCACGGCACTGGCTGGACTTACGTGTGGTGGGGGGCCATCCACGCCTCGGGCTGGTCGGTCTGGGTGCTCACCAAACCATGGCGCAAGATCGTCAAGACCCGTTACGGCAAGCAGTGTTGGCCGCAGTGGGTCGCCATCTTCCTCACCTTCCATTGGGTCTGCCTCGGCTACGTCTTCTTCCGCGCGCCGACCTCGCAGGCCGCCCTGGATCAAATCCGCCATCTTTTGCGGGGTTCTTGGAATCCACTTGCCCTGACCGTAGATTGGCCGATACTGGTTGCCTGCGCGTCGGCCGCCTTGTGGCTGCAGTGGTCCGTTTCGCGCTCGCGAAACGTCTTCTGGATCTTCGAGAAAAGCGTTCGATTCCGCATGGGTTTCTACCTTGCTCTGCTGATGTTGCTCCTGCGGTTCTACGCGCCGTCGGAGCGCTTCATCTACTTCCAGTTCTAGGCTGCCGTGCTCCACTTCCAGGTTCCACGCAGGTTGTTCAAGGCGGCGCTGTCAGCCTTCCCGGCTGGCACGCGGGTCGCGCTTTGCGCTTTGACGATCAGCATGTTGCTGTTTATTGCGTTGCGCGCCGGCTTCCGCGACGTCCGGCCCGCCGTGTTTCTCCTCGGCGACTCCTTCGTCGGCAACTACCGCCTGGAACCTGGCGAACGGATGGAAGATCTGCTGGGGCAGGTCGATCCCGGGCTGCACGTCGAGAATTGGGCCGAGCCCGGTGCGACGCCGCTCGATTTCTTCCTGCAGTTCAGCCGCGGCAGCCTGGTCGCCGGCCGGCCGCAGACGGCTGTCGTGGGCTTGTCCCCCAGCCTGTTGAGACCGTTGCAATTGACACGGACGCGGCCAGGTCGGCGGAGCCGCAGCGTACCCTTCGTCGAGCCTGGATGCGAGCCATTCGGCAGGGCACGCGC
>CAIXAA010000455.1 GCA_903917305.1 uncultured Myxococcales bacterium
ACACGTGCTCCACCAGATGCCGCATCGCGCGGCCTCCGGCACCGCTCGCCAGGGTGATGTGCTCCGGCAGCCAGGGCTTCATGGCGCGCTCCGCAAGTCGAGGTGGCCGCCGTATTCGTGCCAGATGCGGCAGGTGCCTTCGGTGCTGACCATGCATGCGCCCACGGGATTCTCCGGCGTGCACTGCTGGCTGAACAGTTCGCAGTCCTCGGGGGAGCTGCGGCCGGCCAGGATGTCGCCGCACCGGCACGCCTGGACCAGCGTGGACGGCGCGGACTGCCACAAGCCCGCGAGATCGATCTCGAAGCGGCTGCGGGCATCGAAACGCGCGTACTCGTCGCGCAACCGCAAGTTTCCGTTGGGGATGTGCGCGATGCCGCGCCAGCGTCCGCCGATGGGGCGAAAGACGCGCCACAAGACGTCCTGCGCGACGCGGTTTCCCTCGCGGCTGACCGATCTGGGAAACAGGTTGTAGACTGCAGCGTTGCCCGCGGCGATGGCGTCGACGAGGCCGCACAGGCCGGCGAGGATGTCGAGCGGTTCGAACCCGGCGACGACGACGGGCAGCTTGTGGCGCGCCACGAACGGCTCGAAGACGCCCCAGCCGGTGATGGTGGCGGCGTGGCCGGCGGCGAGAAAGCCCTGCACGCGGCTGCCTGGCATTTCCGCAACGATCTCCATGACGGGCGGGATGTACTTGTGCGCGGACAGGACCGAGAAGTTGCCGGGCGGATCGCTGAGCAGCGTGGCGGCGGTCGTGACGGCGGTGGTCTCGAAGCCGGTCGCGAAGAAGACGACTTCTTCTGAGCTTTTGCGCGCCATCTCGACCGCTTGCGCGATGCTGTAGACGACGTCGATGCGGCCGCCGGCGCTGCGGGCATCGGCCAGCGAGCCGGCGGTGCCGGGCACGCGCAGCATGTCGCCGTAGGTGGCGATGCGTACGCCTTGGCGGGCAAGGGCGACTCCCTCATCGACTTCCGGCAGATCGGTGACGCAGACCGGGCAGCCCGGGCCCATGATCACGTCGAGGCCGGCGGGCAGCAGGGCGCGCAGACCGAAGCGGGCGATGGCCTGCTCATGCGTGCCGCAGACGTGCATGACCGAGACGCGTTCGCCGCCCAGGCGCTGCATCTGGTCGTGCAGGCGCGCAGCGAGGCGATGCACCTGATCGCGGTCGCGAAACTCCAGGCGATCGAGGCTGCTAGCCGTCGGAGGCATCCACTTCTCCCACCTGCGCGCGCACTTCGCCGGCCATGAGGTCCGTCTTGCCGGCGGATAGCAGCTCCTCGAAGAGTGCCACCGTCGCGGCGACTTCCTCTGGCGGAATGCGGCGAATCGCAAAGCCGACGTGGTTCAGGATGTAGTCGCCGGGCGCCACGGGTGCATCGACGACATGCAGCAGGATCTGGCGCTGCACGCCCCAGAAATCCACCGTGGCAGTCATGCCTTGAACGTCAAGGACCTTTCCGGGAACGCCGAGGCACATGGCAACTCCGCAACCGTCAAGGCGCCGTGCGCGCCGCCGCAACGACCGCCTGTCCGAGGGCCAGGCCGCCATCCCCGGCCGGAACCTGGCGATGCAGAAGGACTTCGCCGTCGCTGGCAAGGCGCCGCTGCAGACCGCTGACCAGCAGCGCGTTGTGCATGCAACCGCCCGTCAGCACGATCGGAAGCGTGTGATACGCCTTGCGCGCCACTTGCACAACCGCCGCGAGCGCCGCCGCCAGCGTCTCGTGAAAGCGCGCGCTCAGCGCGGGCACCGGCACGCCGGCGCGCAGGTCGTGCAGCAGTTCGCGCATCATCGGCCGCAAGTCGACCTGCCAGGGCTGCTGCTCGCGGTCGATGGCAAACGCAAACGGCTGTAGTGGCTGCGGATCCGCGGCCTGCTCCAGCGCCACGGCCAGCTCGCCCTCGAAATCGGCATCGCCGCGCCCGAGCAGCAGCGCCGCCACACCGTCGAAGTAGCGGCCGGCCCCATGCGCCGGCAGCGTGTGGCTCTGGCGCACCAGCATCTGGCGCACGAACGCGACCTTGCCGGGAGGCTGGCTTGCCAAGACTGCGAGATCGCTCAAGTCCGCATCCGCGCCGAGCGCGTCGAGCGCCAGGGCCAGCGCCACGCGCCAGGGCTGCCGGATGGCCGCCTCGCCGCCGGCGAGCAGCACGGGCCGCAGCGTCGCCAACCGTTTGGATTCACGCAGATCGCACAGGAGCACCTCGCCGCCCCACGCCGTGCCGTCGTCGCCCAACCCCGTGCCATCCAAAGCGATCGCCAGGACCGGCCCCTGCAAGCCGTGCTCCACCATCGCGGCAGCGGCGTGGGCGTGGTGGTGCTGCACGCCGGCCAACCGCGCGCCGGGCAGCGTCTGCGCATGCCGCGTCGAGGCGTAATCCGGATGCAGGTCGTGGGCGACGATGCGCGGCCGGACACCGAGGAGGCGCTGCATGGACTCGATCATGTGGGTGAATTCTGCGAACGTCTCCGGGTCGTCCAGATCGCCGATGTGCGGGCTCAGCCAGGCCTCGTGGCCCACGCCCAGGCAGATCGCGTTCTTCTGCTGGCCGCCGAGGGCGAGCACCGGCTCGCGAAACGGCAGCGGCACGCGGATCGGCACCGGCGTCCAGCCGCGCGCGCGGCGCAGCAGCGCCAGCTGCCCGCCCAGCACGCGCACGACCGAATCGTCGCAGCGCAGGGCGATGTCGCGGTCATGCATCAGAAAGTGGTCGGCGATTCCCGCAAGTCGCTGCAACGCATCGGCATTGTGCCGCACCATCGGCGCGTCGCTCGCGTTGCCGGACGTCATGACCAGCGGGCGTCCAGTGCCCTGGAGCAAGAGGTGATGCAGCGGCGTGAAGGGTAGAAACAGGCCGCATTGCAAGGAGTTGGGCGCGACCTCTTCGGCCAGCACGCCCGGATTGGCGCGCGCCAGCACGATGGGCCGCTGCGGCGACGCAAGTGCGGCCAGTTCCGCCCGATCCAGCAGGGCGAGGCGCCGCGCCGCCGCGACGTCCGCCACCATGACGGCAAAAGGCTTGCGTTGTCGATGCTTTCGGCGGCGCAGCTCCGCCACCGCCGATTCGGACGTCGCGTCACAAGCCAGGTGGAAGCCACCGAGCCCCTTGATGGCGACGATCGCGCCTCGCTGCAAGGCCGTCACTGCGCAATCGAGTGGATTTGCTACAGAAAGTGCGTGGCCTGTCGCATCCAACCAGCTCAGCCGCGGGCCACAATCCGGGCACGCCTGGGTCTGGGCGTGGAAGCGGCGGTCCGCCGGGTCGCGGTACTCGGCAAGGCAGCGTTCGCACAAGGGAAACTCAGCCATGGTGGTCATGGCGCGATCGAAGGGCAGGGCGCGCAGGATGGTGGCGCGCGGCCCGCAGTCGGTGCAGCTGCAGAAGGCATGGCGAAAACGGCGGTTTTGCGGGTCGTCGACTTCGCCGAGGCAGGCTGGGCAGGTCGCCAGGTCGGGCGCCACCGAGACGCGCACGTCGCCTTGCGCGGCAGTGGCGGCGATCGAGAAGTCGTCGACATCCAGAGGACTTGTGTCGCGCCAGGTCACCGAAGCGACGCGGGCGGCCGGCGGCGGATCCTGCTGCAGGTGCAGGCAAAGCAGGTCCAGCGCCGCCGTGTCGCCACTCGCTTCGATGACGACGCCGTGGCCGTCATTGAGCACGCGGCCGCGCAGCTCCAGCGACCGCGCCGTGCGCACGACCCAAGGCCGGAAGCCGACGCCCTGCACCGTGCCCCGCACTTCGAAGCGCCTCGCTGCGGGCTGACGTTGTTGCGGAACCGTGGGCGGCTTCATGGCGCGCCGAGGCTAGCCCGGCGCGGCCTGCCCCACAACCATGCGCGGCTGCTGGCGCCTGGACGGCAGTTCTGGCACTGTGTCGCGACCTGAACCACCATGGCGATCGTCGCTCGTGCAACATTCGGACATCATTCTGTTCTTCCTTCAGCTCAGCGCGCTGCTCAGCGTGGCGGTCGTCTCGGGCCACATCGCCACCCGGCTGCGCGTGCCGGCGGTCCTCGGCGAGATTCTCGGCGGCGTCCTCCTCGGCCCGACGCTGTTCGGCGCGCTGGCGCCCTCTACCTTCGCGCAGTTGTTCCCGCCTGACGGTGCCACCGGCGTGTGGCGCGACGTGTTCGTCAAGGTCGGCATGGTCTTCTTCCTCCTCGCGGTCGGCCTGGAGGTCGACATCCGCCACCTGCGGTCGCGCGGGCCAGCTTCGCTGCTCACGGCGCTCTTGGGCTGGCTCACGCCGCTGATCGTGGGCTTCGGACTCGCGTTCGCGTGGCCGTCGCTGTGGGGATCCGTCGGCGCGGGGCGACCGTTCGTGTTCGCCCTGTTCATGGGAACCGCACTGTCCATCACGGCCTTGCCGGTCATCGCCCGCATCCTGCTCGACCTGCGCCTGCTGGACAGCGAAATCGGCCACGTCATCCTCACCGCCGCCGCCCTGAGCGACGTCGCCGGTTGGATGCTGTTCGCCGTCCTGCTCAGCGCCATCAGCGCCGGCGGCGCCGCCGCGTCACCCTTGCTGCCCGTCCTGCGCATGGTCGCGTTCACGGCTGCGGTCTTCGCCTGTGGTCGCTGGGGCTGCCGCCCCCTCTTCCGCTGGGCGCGCACCAGCCTTGCCTGGCCGTCCGGCTTCATCGGCGTCGTGTCCGTGCTCACGTTCCTCGCGGCCGGCGGCGCGGAGCTCTGCGGCCTGCACGCCGTCTTCGGAGCCTTCGTGTTCGGCGTGGCCATCGTCAGCGACTTCGACTTCGCTGGCGGACAGCAGGCGCGCGACGTGCTGCACCAGTTCGCCGTGAGCTTCTTCGCACCGCTCTACTTCGTGTCTGTCGGCTTGCGCACCAACTTCGTCGCGCACTTCGACCTGCTGCTGGCACTGACGCTGACCGCCGCGGCGACCATCGCAAAGGTCCTTGGTTCGTGGGCGGGTGCGCGGCTGGGTGGCATGCGCGCGCGCGATGCGTTGGCCGTGGGTGTGGGCATGAACGGCCGAGGCGCGATGGAGATCATCCTGGCTTCGGTCGCGCTCGACGCGGGGCTCATCGACGGGCGCATCTTCGCGGCCCTGGTCTTCATGGCGGTCGCGACATCCATGATGAGCGCGACGGCCCTGCGGCGCCTGACGACTCCCCAAGCATCGGAGAGTCGTCCGTAGTTCAGCCTACTTCTTGCGCGCGGGCGGCGGCGGCGGCGGCGGCGGCGGCGGGGCCGGATGGTCGCCATCCTCGTCGTCCATGTCGTCCGGACCACCCGGCGGGCCGTGGTGCATGCCGCGCATGCCCGGTCCGCCTGGACCGCGATGCCGCATCGCCTTCTCGAGCGCTACCAGCACGTGCGCAGCCTCCCGCTGCGACAGCACCTTGCGCATCTCGTCGAACTCGCGCGAGCGCAGCTCCAGCAGTTGGCGGTGCGACGCCGTCAGCCCGTCGAGTGCCTCCTTGTAGGCCTTCTCGTCCTTCGAATCCGCCTTGAGCAAGGCCATCAGCGCCTTGTGCGTCTCGCGCTGCTTCATGTGCTTGGCTTTGCGCTCGGCGTCGAACTGGTCCAGCACCTTCTCGACGCGCACGGCGGCAGCTTCATCCAGCTTGGCGTCTTCGCGCAGCATCTTGCCGCGCATGACCTTCATCTGGGCCATGAACGCCTCCGGATTGTGCGGCCCCTGCATGGCTTCCATCGGCGGTGGCGGCACGGGCGAGTCGGCCATGGCGCTTGCCGACACGAGCAGCGACGTCAGGCCCGCCAGAAGGGCGAAGCGTTGAGCGATCTTCATGAGTTCCTCCGGTCCACGTTGTAGCGATTCATTGCGGCTTTCCAGCGGCCCGCGCATTTCCGCGGGCTCGATCAGGGAATGCCGCGGCAGCAGCGAATGTCAGGGCTACAGCTCGAGCAGCGCCAGGCCGTCGAGCACCTGATCCTCGTCGCCATGCAGCGCGACGAGGCCCAGCGCCGCACCGGTCGCTTCGGATTCTTCGGCGAGCGTCGTCCTGGCGGGCAGGGCTGCCTCGGCCACTTCGAGGCTCTGCGGCGCCACCGCCGCCGCCGGCGACTGCGGCGC
>CAIXAA010000456.1 GCA_903917305.1 uncultured Myxococcales bacterium
CGGCGGCGACTGCCCCGGCCTGGACAACGAGTGCCAGACGCGGGTGTGCACGGCCGGCAAGTGCTCCTTCAGCTTCGTCGCGGCCGGCACGCTGCTGGCGGTCCAGACCACCGGCGATTGCCGCCAGGCGACGTGCAGCGGCAACGGCGGCATCGTGAGCAACATCCTCGACACCGACCTGCCGGTCGACGGCAACCAGTGCACGCTCGACGTGTGCCTGTTCGGCAACCCGATGAACCCGCCGGTCACGGCCGGCATCGCCTGCAGCGGCGGCATCTGCAACGGCGGCGGCAGTTGCGTGCAGTGCACCTCGCCCACGGACTGCCCGGGAACGGACAACGAGTGCGGCTCGCGCACGTGCAACTCCGGAAAATGCGGGATGAACTACGTCCCCGCCGGCCAGGCCACGTACAGCCAGATCGACGGCGACTGCAAGCAGAACCAGTGCAACGGCACCGGCGTCGTGGTGTCGGTCGCGCTCGACACGGACATCGGCTACGACACCAACCAGTGCACGCTGGACATCTGCACCTCGGGCGTGCTCAGCCATCCGTTCTCGCCGGCCAGCTCCGTGTGCTCGCAGAATGGCGGCTATGCGTGCGACGGCGCGGGCCAATGCGTGCAATGCGCTGTCGCGGCGGACTGCGGCACCGGCGACACGGACTGCCAGAAGCACACCTGCACCGCGCACAAGTGCGGCCTGCTCAACGTCGCGGCGGGCACCGTGACCACCAACCAGATCGCGGGTGATTGCCGGCAGTACCAGTGCGACGGCAACGGGGCGATCGTCAGCGTCGTGGTCAATACCGACGTGCCCAACGACCAGAACACGTGCACGCTCGACACGTGCAAGGCCGGCATTCCGACGTTCAGCGGCGTCGCCGCCGGCACCGCATGCAGCCAGAACGGCGGCAAGGTCTGCGACGGCAATGGCAGCTGCGTCGAGTGCGTCAGCGCTTCGGCCTGCCCCGGCACCGACACGGAGTGCCAGAGCCGCATGTGCTCGGGCGGCGCCTGCGCCATCAACAAGATCGCGCTGGGCACCCCGACCGCGACGCAGACGCCGAACGACTGCAAGAAGAACGTCTGCGACGGCAAGGGCGCCGTGACCAGCATCAACGACGACCTGGACTTCATCGTCGATGGCAACGACTGCACGTCGGACTTGTGCACCAACGGCACGCCGAGCAATCCGCCGCTGGCCTCGCACACGGCGTGCCTGCAGAACGGCGGCAAGTACTGCGACGGCAAGGGCGCTTGCCTCGTGTGCCTTGCGGCGGCGGACTGCCCCGGCACTTCCACGTCCTGCCAGCCGATCAACTGCACGGCGAATGCATGCGTCACGACGACCGCCGCAATCGGAGCGCCTTGCACCGAGAACGGCGGCAAGCTGTGCGACGACAAGGCCCACTGCGCGCAATGCCTGACGGCGGCGGACTGCGGCGCGGACACGGAATGCGCCAAGCGGACGTGCCTGCCGGCGGCTGGCGTGAACGTGTGTGGCCTGTCGTACACCGCCTTCGGCACGGAGCTTGTCGCGCAAAAGAGCGGCGATTGCGCAGACTTGCAATGCGACGGCGGCGGCGGCGTCCAGGCCATGCCGCTGGGCACCGACCTGCCGTTGGATGGCAATGACTGCACGCAGGACCTGTGCACGCTCGCCGTCGCCTCGAATCCGGCCTACCCCTCCGGCACACCATGCAAGACCAATGGCGGCAAGGTCTGCGACGGCGCCGGCAAGTGCGTGCTGTGCATGCTGGACACGGACTGCTCGACGGGCACCTGCGTGAACAACGCGTGCACGGGGACTTCCTGCAGCGACGGCGTCAAGAACGGTACGGAGACCGGCGTCGACTGCGGTGGCGACTGCGGGTTGTGCGCCACGGTGCTGCTCCTGGCGAACTCGAACACCAAGCTGATGGCGGGCTACATGAGCGCCGCCGCGACCACGTGGACCACCCAGGAGATCACGGGTGGCTCGACGGCGCCGCCGGCCTTGGCGGCGCACGCGGCCGATCAGGCGGTCGGACTCATCCAGCTCGCCAGCACGAATGCGCTGCAGTCCGTGAGTTGGGCGAACAGCACCTGGTCGACGCTCGCGGACGTCGCCACCGGCGTCAAGGCGGGCGACGGCCCCAGCCTCGCGTCTTCCGCGGCGAACCTCCTGGCCTGCTGGCGCGTGCCGACGACGAACACGTTCCAGTTCGGCGCCTACGGCTCGAGCTGGGCACCGACCAGCGAGGCGATCGGCACGGTGACCAGCTCCGTCAGCGGCGACATCGTCGCCGTCGGCTTGGACGCCACCTTCGTCTACAACGACGCTGGCACCATCCGCGCCATGGATCGCATCGGCGGGCTGTGGAGCGCGCCGGTCGCCATCGCGACGACCGCCGCCACGACCAGCGCGCCGCGCATCATCCACCTGAGCGGCGGCGCGGCGACCGACGTCATGGTCGTCTACGCCGACGCCGGCACCGGCAACCCCGCCTGGTTCGTCACGCGCAGCGCCGGCACCTGGGCGGCCAAGAAGGTGCTCGACGCCACGGCCACCTTGGTCGACCGACCGGCGCTGATGGCCGGAGCCGGGGGCATGGCGATGCTGGCGTTCCGCAAGAGCGACAACAAGGTCTACGTGTCCTTCTACGGCGTGGGCGTCTGGAGCGCTCCCGTCGCCGTCGCCGGCGTGACCAACGTCACCGCGCCGCCGAGCATCGCGCTCGGTGTCGGCGCTGCCGCGGCCGAATTGGCGTACGTCTCGGGTGGCAAGGCCTACCACGCGCGCTACATCAGTGCCGCCTGGAGCACGCCAGCGGTCGTGGGGACGACGACCGGCCTGCTCAACGTCACATTGGCAAGAACCCTGTAGACATCGCAGGTTCGATGCACTGCGGTCCTTCGTGCGTGGCCACGTTCACGTAGCGCGACACCTGCGTCGCCTGCAGCGCCAGGGCCGCCGAAGCGTCCAGCACCTCCAGCAGCTCCTCGGGCGCGAGCGGTCGCGGGTCGAGCCAGCGCGCGATGTGCTCCGGCGCCACCAGGATCGGCATGCGATCGTGCACCGGCGCCACCACGCCCTGCGCCGCGGTCGTCAGCAGGCAGCAGGTGTGCAGCTGCGCCGCCTGCCCCGGCGGCGTGCCACGCGGCGTCCAAGTCTCCCATAGACCGGCAAGACCAAAGGGTTTTTCCGACGGCAGGTGGAAGTGGAACGGTGTCTTGCCTTGCGAACTGGTGCGCCACTCGTAGAACCCATCGGCCAGCACGAGGCAGCGGCGCAGGCGCGCGGCCTCGCGAAACGCGGGCTTTTGCGTCACGGACTCGATGCGCGCGTTGATGAGGCGGTTGCCGATGCTCGGATCCGCGGCCCAGCGCGGCACGAGCCCCCAGCGAAACAGCTCCGCCTTGCGCACGGGCTCGTTGGGAACCGCGAGGATCTCCAGGCTCGGCGCGATGTTGTAGCGCGGGCCGAGATCGGCGGGCAGCTCGGCGAGATCGAACGTCTCGGCCAGCTGCTGCGGCGTCGACTTGAGCGTGAAGCGTCCGCACATGGCTGTCTCCCGCTACGCGTCGACGCCGTTGCGGTTGAAATTGGCCAGCACGCCGTCGTCGTACACCTGAACATCGCACACCTGTTCCGGCGGCAACGCTGCCAGCAGGCGATCCAGGCGCGTCGCTTCGGGATCCGCGGCGCGCAGCTCCGCCAGCCAATCGGGCGCGAGCAGCACCGGATGGCCCAGCGCGCGCGGCTGCCCCGGCGTCGCCGCGATGCACGGCCGGGCGGCGTGCCAGTCCTGGCGTCGCAGGCGCGCCTCCAGCGTGGTGGCCAGCAGCGCCACCGACACGCGCCGCGGCGGACACGGGCAATCGATGGGCAGCACCAGCACCGGCAAGCCGTGGGCGCGACCCGGCAGGGCACCGAGCGCGCGCTGCAGCGAGGCGAACTGCGGCGCCCCCGGGGAGCCCGGCACCGCCGCGACCGTGCGCGGATCGAGGCCGTGCGCATTCTTGTCGGCATCCGGCGGCTCCAGCCAGGCCACCGGGTGCAGCACCGCCGCCACCGCATCGCAGCCTTGCGCCAGCAGCTGATCGACCTGCCAACGCCACAGCACTTCGCCGTCGCGGATCTTGATCGCCTTGGGCCCGCCGGCGCGCCGACCGCGGCCCGCCGCCAGCAGCAGCGCCGCCGCACCCAGCTTGGGCCGCGGCTGCGTCAGCACCAGCGCCGCAGACAACCTTTCAGGATCATTCACCATCGTCACGAGATGCTGCAGGCTGGACGGCGGCACCACGCACGCGAACAGGCCGTCTTCGCCCAGCGCCGCCAGGACGTCCGCCCGCCCCAGCCGGCCCAGCGCGCGCGCCAGCACCGAGCCGGACGCCTGCACCTCCGCCTCGACACCCGTCACCAAGCCATCCTGCTGCGCCCGCTGCAGGTGGTGCGCCGCCGCCGCCCACTGCACCAGCCCGCGCAGGCCTTCGCGCAGCGGGCCTTCGCCGGTGCCCAGCCACGCCACCTCCCACTGCTCGTGCGCCTCGAAGAAGCGCGCCGCGCTGAAGTGTTCCCAGCCGGCTTCGCACAGCAGGCTGCGCTCCACCGTGCTCCATGGCAGGTCGCCGTCCTGGCTCATCGCGCACCTCCAGGCAGCTCGAGCGACAGCAGCTGCGCCGCCACGCTCACGGCAATCTCGCCCGGCAGCTTGCCGCCCAGCAGCCGCCCGCCGACGCGCAGGCCAATCGGCGCCACCAGCTCCGCCAGCAGCGCCGGATCCACGCCGCGCCGCCGCAGCCGCTGGTGCAGCGCCGCCACCTTGGACTGCGAACCGATCATGCCGACGTAACGCAGCGAGGGCCCAGGCGTTCGCCGCGAAACCTGGAGCAGCGCCTCGCAGATTTCCCGATCCAAGGCGTGGTCGTGCGTCATGACGATCGCCGAGGTGACCTGCGGCTGCGGCAGCTCCGGCAGCGTGCGGAGCTGGGCCGTCAGCCGCGCCGCGGTCTGGCTCTGCTGCGCCGCCGGGCCAAGCCAGCCCCACGCCGCGCACAGGCGCAGCGGTTCGGTGCACAGCACCTCGGTGGTGCGGGGAAAACGCAGCGCATCCGCCCACTCCGGCCGCGCGTCGATGACCACCACGCGCCAGGGCAGGGTCTGCAGCACCTTGGCCAGCGCCGCCGCGACATGGCCGGCGCCGAACAGCAGCACCGTGGGCTGCGGCTGGGGCAGCTCGCGCAGGACCGTGTCGCCAAAACGCGTCTCGAACGGCGCCAAGGCCAGCTGCGCCTGCGTCACGTCCGCGGCAAGCTGCCTTGCGCGCTGCGGATCCACCGCCTGGAAGTGCAGTTGCACGACGCCACCGCAGCACTGCGCCAGCTGCGCGCCGAGCGGATAGCGGCACACGCGCGCCAGTTGACCCTGCGCATCCGCCCGTTCGTCAGCAGCATCCGAGAGTTGCGGCGGCGCGTCCGCGTCCTGGCCCCCGCGCACGTGCCCGAGCACCAGCAGCGCATCGTGCAGCGCCTGCGCCTCCAGGTGCCCGCCGCCGATGGTGCCCGCCAGCAAGCGCCCGTCGCGCGTCAGCATTCGCGCGCCCACCTGCCGCGGCGCGGAGCCTTCCACCGCCCACACCGTCACGAGCACCGCCGGCGCCGCCGCTTGCGGCAGCCAATCGGGCAGGCGCTGCAGCAGCCGCTGGCCTTCGGGGTCCATGACGATCACGCGTGCGCCTCGCTCTGGCTGTTTGCCGCGCCTCGCAGTGTAGACCTGCCGTCGTCGCTGCGGAAGCTTGCCGCCCCTGCCCGCCGCCGCTACCCTCTGGCGCCGGTCCTGCCGCGCAAGGACCCAAGGCAGCCCGCCATGACGATCGACCCCAAAGATCTCCGCACCTTGCTTGTGCGCGTCACCCTCGTCACGCTCGCCGTGCGCGCCGTGCCGCTGCTCAGCAGCGATCTGGTGCCCGGTGAAGTCGCCGCGGCGATGGGCCTGGGCGCCGAAGGGCTGTCGACAGAACCCCTTGCGCAGCTGTCGCGCGCCTGGCTGCACGCCGCGGGCGGCATGGGCCTGATGGCGCGGCTGCCGGCGCTGCTGGCCGATCTGCTGCTGCCGATGCTGGCCGTGGTGTTCGCGCGCGCTTCGGGCTGGGGCGCGATTCCCGGGCTGATGGCCGCGCTTTTGCTGGCGATTGCGCCGCTGGGCATCGAGGCGGGCTTTCGTGCCGATGGCGGTGCGCTGCCGGCGGCGCTGGCCCTCGGCGCCTTGTTCCTGCTGCAAAAAGGCCTGACCACCAATGATCTGCGCCGCATCGCGCTGTCGGCCGTGGTCCTGCTCCTCGGCGGCGTGCTGCTGCCGCCGCTGCTGCTGCTGGTGCCGGTCGGTCTCGGCCTCGCCGCGCTGGCGCTGGCCGAGCGGCGCGTGAAGAGGACCGCGCTGATCTCTTGGCTGTTTGCGCCTTTGCTGGCGATCGCCGGGCGCGAGCTGCTGCTCGGTCACCTGCTGCCCGAGGCGACCCGCGCCGAGCATTGGCTGTCCCTGGCCCGGCTGAGCGGCGAAGGCGGCGCCTGGTCGACCGTGGCGGCGCTGCCCGCGGCGCTGCAAGCGCTGGCGACGATGGGTCCGGCGGGGCCGCAGGGCGAGCTGGCCGCGCAACTGCAAATGCCAACAGCGCCTTTGTGGACTGTGCTGCTGGCCCTGGCGCTCGCCGGGCTGGCCGCGGCGGGTGTGCTGCTGGGCCGCGTCCAGGCCGATCCCACGGCGCCGACCCAGGTTCCGGTGTCCGAGGAGCCCGGCGCCGGTGCCGTCGACGGCTGGCGCACGCTCGGCGTTGGCGGCGCGCTCACCGTGCCGCGCGCGCTGGGCCTGCGCGACTGGCTGCCGTTGCTGCTGGGCGTCGTCTTCGCCGCTGCCGACGTTGGCATGGCCGCGCAGCGCAGCGATCCGTCCGCGCTTTTTGCCCGCCTGGCCATCGGCCGCGTCTGCCTCGCGCTGCTGCTCGGCGTCGGCATCACCGCCTGGGCCATGCCGCGCTCGGGCGGCACGCCGTCCGAAGTCGTGCGCCGCAAGCGCCGCTTCAACCTCAGCATGGCTGCGTCGGCCTCGGCCATCTTCGCGCTCGGCGCGATGCACCTGATGGCGTGGACGCGCTCGGTCGATCCGTTGGCGCCGCGCCGGGTTGCCCAGTTTGCCCGCGATCACATGGAGCAAGGCGGCGCGCTGCTGACCCTCGGCCCGCGCGGCCTGCCCGTCGCGTTCCTCCTGGATCCACTGGCGAATCAGCAGCGCGTGCGCGTCGCCTCGCTGGAGCCGGCCGACGCCAAGGCGCACCTCGCGATGCTCCTGCGCCAAGGTCCGCAGGTCGTCGTGCTGGCCGGCGACCGCGACGCGCTCGGCGAGACCGGCACGCAAGTCAAGCAGCAGACTGAGCTTTTGCGTCTCGCTGCCGCGCTGCGGGGGATGCTCGAAGCTTCCGGCTACCACGCCGTGGAGGATGGCCACGCCTTCCTCGGCCAGACCGCCGTCGCCGCCTTCACGCGCGTCGCCGCCGATGTGCCGGACCCGGGTGTGGTGCGGCCGCAGCTCGGGCCAGGTCTGGCCCCGTGATCGACTCCGCCCCGGCGGTCGGCGCCGCGATCCAGCAACTCGCTCAAGTGCTTGGCTATTTCGAGGCGCGCCCCGGCCAGGTGGCGATGGCGCAGGCGGTCGCCCAAGCCCTCGATTCCGGGACGGACCTGCTGGTGGAGGCTGGCACGGGCACCGGCAAGACGCTCGCCTACCTGCTGCCGATCCTGGTCAGCCACAAGCGCGCGCTGCTGTCGACGGCGACGCGCCACCTGCAAACCCAGCTGATTCAAAGCGATATTCCGCTGGCCCTGCGCGCCGTGGGCGTGGAGCGCACGGTCGCCGTCCTGAAGGGCCGCTCGAACTACCTGTGCCTGCACCGCGCCGGGCTGCTGTGGACGGCCGGCGCGCAAACACCGTTGCAGCGTGCGGAGTTGCAGGCGATCCAGGACGCGCTGCGCCTCAGCGAGGACGGCGACCGCGCCAGCGTGCGCGGCATCGACGAACAGAGCCCGATCTGGCCGGAAGTCACCAGCACGGCGGACAATTGTCTTGGCACCTCGTGCCCGAGCTACGACGACTGCTACGTGGTGCTGGCGCGGCGGCGCGCGATGGCCGCCGACCTCGTCGTGGTCAACCACGCGCTTTTGCTCGCAGATTACGCCGTGCGCGAGCGCTGGCAGATGGCCGGGCTGCTGCCGTCCGTCGATGCCGTCGTGCTCGACGAGGCGCACGCGCTGGCCGATGTCGCGACGGGGTTCTTCGGCTGCACGCTGTCGGAGCGGCGCCTGCTCTCCGTCTGCAAGGACGCGCGCTCGCTGGTGAATACCGTGGTCAGCTCGGCACTGGCCCGCGACCTTGGCGAGGGCGTCGAACAACTGGCCGATGCGAGCGGGTGGCTGGCTGCCGCCCTGCGCGCCGTGCCGCACCAGACGCTCGTGCTGGGCGCCGTGCGCGAGCGGCTGCAGGCCACCGCGGAGCCGCTGGAGCGCGCGCTGGGTCAGGTGCAAGACCTCGCATCGCATCCGGATTTGGGTGACGAGGCCGATTGGCAGAAGCTCGGCGAGACGCTCTACGCGCTGCGCACCGACCTGCACCGCCTGCTGTTCGAGGCCATCGGCGAGGAGCCCGAGCAGCTGGTCTGCTGGGTCGAGCAGCGCGCCCGCGACGTCGCCCTGTTGGGCCGGCCTCTCGATGTCGGGCCGATCCTGCGGCGCACGCTGCTGGCGGAATCCGCTGTGCGCATCTTTACTTCCGCGACGCTGACCAGCCAGGGCCGCTTCGACCACGTGCGCGAGCGCCTGGGCTTGTCCGCCGATGTGACCGCGCTGACGCTGCCGGGCGGCTTTGACTACCAGAAGCAGGCGCTGCTCTACGTGCCTGCGGATGTGCCTGAACCTTTTGCGGAAGGTCGCGATGCCGCCGTCGCGCGGCACATCGAGCAGCTCGCTGTCGCGGCGGGCGGCGGCACTTTTGCCCTGTTCTCCAGCCACCGCGCGCTGCGCGACGCGCTGGAGCGCCTGCGGCCGCTGCTGCCCATGACCTGTCTTGGCCAAGGCGAGCAAAGCAAGGAGCAATTGCTGGATCGCTTCGTCAAGGAGCAGCCAGCGGTGCTGTTTGCCACGATGGGCTTCTGGCAGGGCGTCGATCTGCCGGAGGACACGCTGCGCGTCGTCATCCTCGACAAGATTCCCTTTCCGCCGCCCGATGATCCGCTGCTGGTGGCGCGCGCGCGCCGCATCGAGCAAGACGGCGGCTCGGCCTTCGCGCAGCTGAGCATCCCGACGGCGACCATCGCTTTGCGTCAAGGTTTCGGAAGGTTGGTGCGCAGTCGCCGCCATTGGGGCATCGTCACCGTCCTCGATCCGCGCCTGTGCAGCAAGAGCTACGGCCGCGGCATGCGCGAGTCCCTGCCCCCGGCGCCTTTGGTCCGCGATTTCGCGGCTGTGCGATCTTTCCTGCTCGATCGGATGTCCTGACCGTCATTTTTCTCTCGTTCGAGCGATCACCTGGGAGAGCATCTTTCCCGGAGTCCCATGCCGCCGCCCACCTTGCGCCCTTACCAGCAGGAAGCCATCGACGCCGTGCTGCAGGCGCGCCGCGCCGGTTGCCAGCGCATGGTCGTGTGCCTGCCGACCGGCGCGGGCAAGACCGTGATTTTTGCTCAGCTCGCCCGTCTGGCGCGCCGCCAGGTGCTGGTGCTGGCGCACCGCGAGGAGCTGCTGGTCCAGGCGCGCGACAAGCTGCAGGCGGCGCTGGGCAGCGACCGGCTGGTGGCCATCGAGCAGGGCGCGCAGCGCGCACCGGCGGATGCGCAAGTCATTGTTTGCTCAATCCGTTCTTTGCACGAGGAGCGCCTGCTGCGCGTCATCCGCGGCCGCGACATCGGCCTGGTGCTCTACGACGAGTGCCACCACGCCGTCGCCGAGGACAACCGCCGCGTGCTGCGCCAGCTCGGCTGCTTCGGCAAGGATTGGCAAGGAACCTTGCTGGGTTTCACGGCGACGACCCAGCGCGCCGACGGCATTCCGCTTGGCGACGTGTTCGAGCGCATCGTCTACTTCCGCGGGCTGGCGGAGCTGATCACCGCTGGCTGGCTCGTGCCCTTGCGCGGCTATCGCGTTGCAACGACAGCGGATCTGACGTCGGTGACGGCGGGCGGGCTCGACTTCGCCGAGGCGGAGCTGGAAGAGGCCGTCGACATCGAGGAGCGCAACGCCCTGTGCGCCCGCAGCATCCAGGAGCTGGCCCGCGATCGCCGCACGGTGGCCTTCTGCGTCACGGTGCGCCACGCCTTCCACCTTGCGGAGGCGCTGCGCGTGCTCGGCGTGCGCGCCGGCGTCGTGCATGGGGAGATGCCCAGCGACAAGCGTGCGGAAGTGCTCAAGATGTTCCGCGACGACCAGCTGCAGGTCCTGGCCAATGTCGGCGTGCTGACCGAAGGGTTCGACGATCCCGGCGTGTCCTGCATCGCGATGGCGCGCCCGACGCGCTCCGATGGCCTGTACGCGCAGTGCGTCGGGCGCGGCACGCGGCTGCACCCGGGCAAGAAGGACTGCCTGGTCCTTGATTTCGTCGATCTTTCGGCGCTTTCGCTGGTCAGCCTGCCGTCGCTCCTCGGGTTGCCGCGCGGCTTCGACCTGCAAGGCGAGGACGCGGTGGCGGCGGCGCAGGCCTGGCAGCGCATCCAGCTGGACGTGCCGGGGCTGGAGCTGGAGGCCGGCGCGATCACGCTGCAGGAGATCCAGCAGCGCGCGGCGCACTTCGATCCGCTGACGCTGCAGGTGGATCCGGAGGTGCGGGCGATCTCGCCGCTCGGCTGGGCGTCGCTGGGCAGCCGCGGGCTGGCGCTGCACTTCGAGCCGCGCGCCGGGCAGGTGGCCGACATCCTGGTGCTGAGCCGCGGCCAGCGCGGCAAGCGTTGGGTCGTGCTATGGGAAGGCCGCGAGAAGGCGCGCTTTTCCACGCTGGAGGAGGCCGTGCAGGCCGTCGACTACGAGATCGAGCAACGCGGCGCCAAGACCTGGCACTCCGCGCTGCCCGACGCGCCGTGGCGCAGGGCGCCGATCGGCCGCGAGCTGGCGGCCAAGGTGCAGGCGGTGCGCACCAGCCGGGTGGCGGGCAACCTGGGAGAAGCCTTGCGTCTCGCGGTGTTTGCGGAGGTCTGGTCGCAGCCGCCCGACTAGTTCTCGAGCGTGCCGGCGAGCTCGCGCAAGCTGCGCCCCGCCGCCAGCAACCGCGCTTCCAACGCCGTCGCACGCGCCTGGCTGGCCTGCAGCTCCGCGGAAAGCCGCGTCAACTCAGCGGCTTGCGTCTGCACCAGCTTCTCGGCGTCCTCGCGCCGCAGCTCCGCCAGCAGCAGCTCATCGCTGCGATCCGGTTGGGCGCGCAGGCCGTCGTTCTCGGCGCGCAGCAGCTCGTTGTCGGTCTCGAGGCGCGCGATGAGGCTGCTCATCTCCTGCAACCGCCCGACAATCCCGCTCAAATCGTCGGCGACCTGCACCGCGCTGTGCGACCGGCGCGGCTCGGGCTCGGCCGTCGTCCCTTCCGACGCGGGCCGTGCCTCGATGGCCGCCGCCTTGTACGAGGCGGTCTTGTGCTGCGCCCGCGCGAAGTTCGGCTGCGTCATCGGGGCCGGCTCGGCGATCGCCACGACCGGCATCGGCATCTGCGCCGTCACCACCTGCACCGCGTCCGCCTGCAGCGTCTCCAGGTGCGATTCGCCCTGCAGATCGCCGGCGTCCAATGCCTCCGCCACGAGCGTTTCTTCGACCGGCTCGGCGTCCAGCAGCTCCTCGACGACCACGGC
>CAIXAA010000457.1 GCA_903917305.1 uncultured Myxococcales bacterium
GACCCGCATGCGGCGGGCGGCTGGGTCGCGGAGCAATACCTGCCGGACCAGCTGGCGGCCGCGCAGTTCTACGAGCCGACGCGCAATGGCCAGGAAGGCCGGCTCGCGGACCGGCTGGCGACGTGGCGTGGGTTGCGAACCGAGGCGCGGCAAGAAGCGAAGGCTGCTACGGCAAACCTTGACCCGAAGCGCGGGCGGCCGTAGCGTGGCGATTCGGTTGCAGTTCAAGGCGGGAGGTCGGATGGCGTGGCTGGGGCGTGTGGTGCGGCTGGCCTGCGTGCTGGTGCTGGTGCTGCCGACGTTGGCGCTGGCGGCGACGCCGAGCCGGCCCCTGGTCACCGTGCGGCTGTTCCTCGACTTGGAGTGCCCGCACAGCCGGCAGGCGTGGCCCATCTACCGCGATGCGCTCAAGGCGTTTCCCCAGACGACGCTGGTGGTGCATCACCTGCCGCTGTCGCGCCATCCGCACGCGCAGATGGCCGCCATCGCGGCGGTGGCGGCGCGTGCGCAAGGCCGCGAGCAGGAGTTCATCGACGCGCTGCTGCGGGGTCCCGTGCCCGACGCGCAGGCGCTGGCGCGTGCGGCGCGCGAGGCGAACCTGGATGCCGACGACTTCGCCAAGGCGGTCGAGGCGCCGGAGACCGCTGCGGCCGTGGACCGCGAACACCAGGCGGGGCTGGCCTTTGGCATCCAGGCGACGCCGAGTGCGCTGGTCAACGGGCGCGGCGTGGCCGGTGCGCCGCCGCCGGAGGCGCTGGCGCGGATGCTGCAAATCGCCGGCCAGGAAGCGCTGGCGCTGCGCCGCGAGCAGGGGCCGGCCGTGGACGTCGAGCGCCAAGGGCTGCTGCGCCAGGCGCCCGAATTCGCCGCCGCATTTGATGCGCTGGTCGCGGGCAAGCCGCTGGCCGCTCCCGCAGCCGTGCCGGTGGCGCAAAAGCCGCGCCTGGGCGAGCGCTACCGCGTCGAGCTGCAGCCGAGCGAGCTGGCGGCCGGCAGCCCTGCCGCGCCCGTGACGGCGGTGCTGTTTGTCGATCCGCTCTCCGGCTGGCAGATGGCTCAGCTACGCGCCCTGCTGGCGCGGCACCCCGGTGCGGATCTGCGCGTCGTCGCCGTGCCGCTGCCGCGCCTGGATGCCAAGGGCCAGCTCGACCACGCGCAGCAGGGGCCGCTGGACGTCGCGCTGCTCCTGGCGGCGGCGCAGCAGCTGCGGCCGGAGTCGAGCGACAAGCTCCTGGCGCAACTCGCGGATCGCCTTGATCTCGGTCCGGCGGACGTCGAAGCGGCGGCCGCCAGCTTGGGCATTGGCGCGGCAGACCTGCGCCGCGCGGTGGCGGCGCCTGCGGCGACGGTGCGCGTCCAGCGCGCGGTCGATCTCGCGGCGCGCGTCGATGCCCAGCCGGGTGCGATTTTCCTGAATGGCCGCAAGTGGCTGGGTCAGGCTTCGGATCCTGCGCTCAGCGCTGCCCTCCAAGAGCTGACCGCCGAAGCCCGCGCGCGCCAGGCAGCCGGCGTCGCGCCCGATCGCGTCTACGCCGAGCTGATTGCCGGTGGCCGCTGGCGTTCCGACGAAGAGCGCGATCTGCTGGCGCCCGAGCACCTGGGCGACGTGTCGCTGCTGCCCGAATTCGGCACGAGCGGCCCGCCCGTGCACCTGTTCGTCGATTTCGCCAGCCCGCATTCGCGCGCCGCGTTCTACATGGTCCGGCGCCTCGCCAGCGGCAGTGAACCGGCCATCCGCCTGCGCATGGTGTCGATCGCGTCGGGCGCGGAGCCGGCGGTCACGGCTTCCGGCGCCGCCTTCGTCACCGCCGCGCAGATGGGCAAAGGCCTCGAATTCGCCGAGCACCTCTTCGCCGCGCGCAGCCCGAACGACTGGCCGACTGTGTTCGCAATCGTGAAGAAGCTCAAACTGCCGCTGGCCACGTTCCAGAAGCAAGTCGATGCCCAGGCCACGCGGGCCGTCGCGGACGTCGCTGCGCGGCTCTTGAAGCGCCTTGACATCGCGGACGAGCCAGTGCTCTACATCGGCGATCGCCTGTATGCAGGCCCGCTGGATGAAGGGCGCATCGAACGCGCCATCCGTTTCGTGCAGGGGACGGCCCCAGCTGGACCCGCCGCACAGCCCCGACCGCTCCTGGAGTCGAAGTGAGCCTCGTCTTTACAGAGACCTTGCGTGGCAGCTATTTCCTCGTGGATGCCCCAGACGACGTGCGCCTCTGCGAGGTCACCGGCAGCCTGCGCGTCAGCCGCCACCGCAACAAGCAGCGGACCATCGACGGCACGATCAGCGGCCAGGCCACGTTCGACCGCCTTGCCGCCGGCGTTCCGATTCGCGGCAGCGTGAGCTTCCACAGCCAACGGCCGCGCCGCGTCACCTACGAGTTCTCGTTTGCCGATGCATCGGGGCGCACGCTGCTGTTTCGCGGCGCCAAGCACCCCAGCCTGATGCGGCCGATCTACAGCGCGACCACGCTCTGGGGCAGCCTGTTTGACGGCGATCAGGCGGTGGCCATGGTGCGCCTGCACTTCGACCTGCGCCGGGACCTGGCCGTCTTCGTGGCCAGCCTGACCCGCGAGAAACCTAGAGAAGAGTAGCCTCCCTTGCCGTCTGGCCGTGCCTGCGGCACTCTGGCTGCGGCCGCAACGTGGCCGCAGGTTCCGCCATGACGATCCCCAGCCCTTCCCAGCGCGGCCTGCAGGCCGCCGCGTCGCCGATCCGGCGCTTGTCTCCGTATGCCGATGCCGCCAAGGCGCGCGGCATCTACGTGCACCACCTCAACATCGGCCAGCCGGACATCGAGACGCCGCGCTCCGTGGTGGAGGCGTACCGCGGCTACGACGACAAGGTGCTGGCGTATGGCGCCTCCGAGGGCACCGCCGCGTATCGCAGCGCATTGGCTGAATATTACAACGGTCTTGGTGCGGCGGCGGGCGGCAGCCCGATCAAGCCGTCGCAAGTCATGGTCACCGTCGGCGGCTCCGAGGCGCTGTCCTTCGCCATCGCCGCGACCTGCGATCCCGGCGACGAGGTGCTGGTCGCCGAGCCGTTCTATCCGAACTACAAAGGTTTTTCTCACATCCTTGGCGTCGAGACGCGCGCCGTGACCACCCACGCCGCTGAAGGCTTCGACTTGCCCGCCGAGCGCCTGCGCGCCGCCATCGGCCCGCGCACCCGCGCCGTCTGCCTGTCCACGCCCGGCAATCCCACGGGCGCCGTGCTGTCCGCCGAGCGTCTCGCCGAGATCGGCCAGGTCTGTGTGGAGAAAGGCGTATTCTTCCTGTGCGACGAGGTCTACCGCGACTTCGTCTACGAAGCCGGCGTGCGCTACGCGCCGTCGGTCCTCGCCGTGCCCGGCCTCGATGCCCATGTGATCATGATCGATTCGGTGTCCAAGCGCTATTCGGCATGCGGCGCCCGCGTCGGTTGCCTCGTCACGCGCAACGCGGAGCTGTACGCGACGATGCTCAAGTTCGCCCAGACGCGCCTGTCGCCGCCGGTGGTCGACCAACTCGCCGGCCTCGCCGCCCTGCAGACGCCGGAGAAGGAACTGCGCTCCGCGATTGATGATTACCGCCGCCGTCGCGATGCGCTGGTCGCCGGCCTGAACCGCATTCCGGGCGTCTCGGCGCGCACGCCGGCCGGCGCCTTCTACCTGATCGTGCAATTGCCGGTCGACGACGCGGAGAAGTTCGCGATTTTCCTCTTGCGCGACTTCGACTTGGACGGCGAGACCGTCATGCTCGCGCCGGCGGACGGCTTCTACGCCACGCCGGGGCTGGGCAAGCAGCAGGTGCGGGCGGCGTATGTGCTGCAGGTGCCCAAGCTGGAGCGCTCGGTGGCGATTCTCGAAGCCGGCTTGAAGGCCTATGCGGCGCGCGCCACGGGAACGGCAGCCTACGCCTGAGGCTGGCCCGGTTTCGCGGCCTCGGCCGCTTCTTCGCGCAGCCGCTTCTTGTGCTTCCACCACGCGCGCGCGGCCAGCAGCAGGGCAGCGGCAATGATCACGATGAGGATGCCGCGCTCGCCGTTGCGCGCCTTCTCGATGACCATGTGGATCTCGTCGCCCCAGTACCAGGACGACAGCACCAGCGCCGGCACCGAAATCAGCGCCGCCATGCCATCGTAGAACAGGAACACCGGCAGGTGCACAGCGAGCGTGCCGCTGGAGAAGAACACGACCGAGCGCAGGCCGGGCATGAAGCGCGCCGCAAAAAGCACTTTGGGACCGTGGCCTTGCAAGAAGGCGCGCGCCTTGTCCGCGCGACCGTGGCCGAAGATGCGGCGAAACGGCCAGATGTCCATGAGGTGCAAGCCGTACTTGCGGCCCAGCAGGAACATGAACGTGTCACCCGCCAGCACGCCCGTCAGGCCGATGAGCACCGCGGCGGCGATGAACACCGGGCCATCGGCTTTGGGCACGCGCAGGTAGGTCATGTAGCCGCAGAGGACCAGCGTGATGTCTTCCGGCACCGGCAGGCCCAGGCCGCAGAGCAGCAGGACGCCAAAGCAGAAGCCCCAGATGGTGCGGATGTCGAAGGAGACGAAGAAGTCCATCGCGTGCTGGAAAAGGGCGTCCACTCAGCCTCCTGCCGGGGAACGCGACGCGCGGGCTTGCGCCTTCTGCCGCTGGCGAATGTGCCGCGCCGCCTTGCGCGCCCAGCTGCGCACATGCCCGGGCTGCGACAAGTTGAGCCAGGAGCCGGTCTTGTCGAGCAAGGGCAGATCCTCCGCCGTGCCGACCGCGCCGAGCAGGTCCAGCGCCGCGTCCAGGAGGTGCGGTGCCGGGTAGTCGCGCAGGGCGCGCAGGCGCTCCAGGTAGGGCGCAGAGGCGCGGCGCCGCAGGCTGTCGGCGGCGGACAGGCGCACGTAGCTGTCCGGATCGACGAGGGCTTCCAGCAGGGCGCCATCGACCTCGTCATCCTGGAAGTGCCGCAGCGCCCGCGCGGCGCGCATGCGGATGGTCCAGCGCCCGGCGTGCACGGCGTCCAGCAGGGCGTGCAGGGCGCGCACCTCGTGCGGCCAGCCTTCCAGCGCGCCGATGGCCGAAGCGCGCACACGCTCCACCGGGTCGGCCGCCAGCGTGAGGAGCGTCTCGAGCGCGGCATCGCCCAGCCAGGCGCCCAGGGCATCGGCGGCAAGCTCGCGCAGCACTTCGTCGGGGCTCTGCGCCAGGTCCAGCAGGCGCGGCTCGATATCACCAAGCTCGGCGCGGCGTTGCGCGATGTCGGCCGGCCGCTGCTCGGTCACCGAGTCCGTGCCGCAATAGCGCGTCAAGCGGCGCAGGCCGCTGGCGCAGGCATCGGGATCCGTCGAGGCGAGTTCGCGTTTGAGAGAGGCGAGTGACATGGCGTCCTTGAGGTCCGCAGGCCTGCCGGCGAGATAGCGCACGCCAGAGGCTCTGTCCAGCCGCTGGGCAACACCGCCGCGCGCCGAGCTATTGCCCCCGCCGCCTCGCCTGCTACATTCGTGCGCCCAAAGGAGACCCCATGACCGTCCTGCCGCGCCATCCCAACGAGAGCCTGGTCCACATGACCGAGCTGGTCCTGCCCCAACACACCAACACCGTCGGCAGCGCGTTCGGCGGCGCGATCCTGTCGTGGATCGACATCGCCGGCGGCATCTGCGCCGGTCGCCACGCCGGTCGCACCGCGGTCACGGTCGCCTTTGACGACGTGCACTTCATCACGCCGGTGCGCTTGGGCGACGTGCTCAACATCACCGCGCGCATCACGTTCGTCGGCCGCACGTCGATGGAAGTCTGGGTCGACGTGGCGCGCGAACGCTACGACGGCAACAGCGAGCACGCCAACACCGCGTTCGTCACGTTCGTGGCTGTCAATGCGGCCGGCGAGCCGCAGGCCGTGCCGCCGCTCCTGCTGGACAATGACGATGATCGCCGCCGCCACGAAGAGGGGCGCCGCCGCCGCGACGAGCGCCTGGATCGCGCCCGGCGCAGCGCAACCCATCCTGCCGCCTAAGGATCAGCCGCCCGGTTCGTAGCCCGGCGCCCAGCACATGCAGCGCGGCGCGCCGCCATTCTTGGGTGGATTGGCCGGGACGCGGCAGGGCCTCTCCTCGGATTCGCAAGCATTTCCGCTGCAGGCGCGCGGGAACCTGCAGCGCAGCTTGTGCACGGAACCCGGCTCGAGCGCCACCTTGCACGCGCCCTCCTGCGGCAGCACGGCCCCATCCAGCAACAGCGTCGCATTGGGCGGTTGGCTGCCGATGTGGACCTCGATCTTCACCACCGGCGGCGGCACCGGCAGCGGCAGCGGCACGGGCGCCTGCGTCGCCACGCGCATGTCCGGGACGCGCGGCCGCGGTCGCGAGGAGAACGTCTGCTCCACCTTGTGGATCTGCGGCAGCGCCACTGGCGTCGGCGCCTCCGGCAGCGGCAAGCTCGCCACCGGCTGGCTCTTGAGCCGCTGCAGCTCCTGCTCGAGCTGCGCCGCGCGCCGCTGGGCTTCGGCGCGCTCGATGCGCGTGGTATCGAGCCCCGGCACCGGCCCCAGCTTGAGCGGCGGCGCCGGCATCCCCTGCCGCGGCGTCGCCACGCCCACCTGCTGGGTCCACAGCAGCCAGCCGCCGAGCCCCAGACCGGCGATCAGCGCCGCGACCTGCAGCCCAAACCGCAGCTGCCGCTTGCGTTTGCTGCGCGAGGTCAGGTAGCTCAGCGCCTTCTTGGGTTCCTCCGCCTCCGGCTCCACCACCAGCGCGCGGTTGAAGGAATCGATCGCCAGCGCCAGCTGCCCGGCGTGCGTGAAGCGCTTGCCCTCCGCCGTCAGCACCTGCACCAGCGTCGGCCGCAGATCGAACTGGAACACCTCGGGCGCCTTCAAGAAGCGCTGCAGCAGGCCGCCCGTGTCCGACATGCGGAACAGCTTGAGGTACGCCGCCAACGCCGCTTGCACCGCCCCCATGTTCGGGTAGCGATCGGCCGGGCTGCGCGCCAGGCACTGCGCGATGATCGCGTCAAAGGTGCGATCGACAATGGGATTCAGCTTGCTCGGCGCGTCGTACTGCGCCTCCAGGATGAGGCGGAACAGCGCGTGGGGATTGGACGCCGCAAACGGCAGTTTGCGGGTCACCAGGTGGTAGAGCACCGTGCCAAACGCAAAGATGTCGCAGCGGTGGTCGATCTCGCCGCCTTCAATCTGCTCGGGTGCCATGTGGGCCGGCGAACCGACGATCGCGCCTGACGCGGTCATCTGCTCGAGGTCCACCGCCGTCGCAATGCCGAAGTCCATCAGTTTGATCTGGCCATCGCGCGAAATCATCAAGTTGTCCGGCTTGATGTCGCGGTGCACGATGCCGACCGCGTGTGCGTGCCCCAGCGCCGCCGCCACCGCGTGGCCGATCAGCGCCGCCGCCTGCGGTAGAAATGGCCCGTGATCACTGACGAATTGCGTCAGGGTCTCGCCGTGCACGAACTCCGTGACCAGGAAGGCGGCTTCGTCCGTCCCCACCGAGAAATCGTAGACATCGACGATGTTGCCGTGGTGCAACCGCGCGATCGCCTGGGCTTCGCGGTTGAAACGGGCGCGGGCGTCGTTGCGCGCCGCCAGGTGCGGATGCATGACCTTGATCGCGACATCGCGCTTCAAGACGCGGTCGATGCCGCGATAGACGGTCGCCATGCCGCCGTCGCCGACGCGCTCGATCACTTCGTAGCGATTGCCGAACACTTCGGTCACTGCGCCCACCGCCCATCAGCCGCCCATCAGCGCCGGCTCGAACCCGACGACGCTAACAGAGGTCAAGGCCGCGGCCAACCGTTGCAGGTGCTGTCCGCGCATTGTCAGCGCCATGCAGGCCGCCGCGCGGGGCTCAGAGCGCGGGCTGGCCCGCCTCGTCAGCTTCCATATGACACTTCTTGTACTTCTTGCCGCTGCCGCACCAGCACGCGTCGTTGCGGCCGATCTTGGGCCGCTCGCGCCGGAACGTCTCGACCTTCTTGGGCGCCGACTGCATCTGCAGCAGCTCGTCGCTCATCTCCTGGTCCGGCTCGCCGTCGTCCGACGGCATGACCTGGCGCGCCACCGGCGCCGCCTTGGTGGCACCGTGCGCAGCTTCCTGGGCGATGTTCTCGGCTTCGGCGTGCACTTCCAGAATCGACTTGCGCGCCCGCGCCCGCCGTTCCTCGGCGTCGCGCTCCATCTGCTCCAGCTCGCGGCCCGACTTGACCTCGACGTGGAACATCGCCTCGACCAGCTGCGTCTCGATGCGCTCGATCATGGCCTTGAAGAGCTCGTAGCCCTCCTTCTTGTAGATCAGCTTCGGGTCCTTCTGGGCGTAAGCCTCGAGGTACACACCCTCTTTGAGGTGGTCCATCACCTGCAGGTGCTCGCGCCAGTGCGTGTCGATGCCGCGCAGGTACGCTTCGCGCTCGAAGTAGGACCAGTGCGCATCCGCGGACTTCTGCGCGGCCTCCGGATCCGTGTCCGCGTCGTCCATGCTGTGCAGGATCTGCTCGATCATGCGGCGCCGACGGTCGCGGAACTCCTCTTGCAGGCTGGTCGTCACCGCGTCGGCGATCACGTCGTAGTCGCGCTGCACTTCCGCGAGATCCAAGTCGATCTGCGTCAGCTGGTAGAGCGCGTCCTCCAGGCCTTCGATGTCCCAATCCGCCGGGTTGCGGTTCTGGACGCAGAAGCGGTCGACCACGCCGTCCATCACGCCGGCGATCACGTCCGCCACCAGCTGCCCCGTGTCGTGGCTCGCCAGCACGCGGCGGCGCAACGCGTAGATCGACTTGCGCTGCATGTTCATCACATCGTCGTATTCCAGGACGTTCTTGCGGGCGTCGAAGTGGTGGCCTTCCACCCGCTTCTGCGCGCCCTCGATCGCCTTGGTCACCGAGCCCGCGACGATCGGCTCGTCCTCGGGAATCTTGAGCCACTCCATGATCTTGCGGACGCGATCGCCGCCGAACACGCGCATCAGGTCATCGTCCAGCGACAAGTAGAACTGGCTGGCACCCGGGTCGCCCTGACGGCCGGCGCGGCCGCGCAACTGGTTGTCGATACGGCGGCTTTCGTGCCGCTCCGTGCCGATGATCTTGAGGCCGCCCGCGGCGATCACCTGCTGCTTCTCTTCGGCGCACAGCGCGATGTAGCGCGCCAGCGTCTCCTGGAACACCGGATCGTCCGCGTCGAACTCCTGGTGCACCGCGCCGCCGCCGAACACTTCGCGGCGCGCCATCAGCTCCGGATTGCCGCCGAGCAGGATGTCCGTACCGCGGCCCGCCATGTTGGTGGCGATCGTCACCGCGCCCTTGCGCCCCGCCTGCGCGACGATCTCCGCCTCGCGGGCATGCTGCTTGGCGTTCAACACGTTGTGCGGAATGCCGAGTTCGCCCAGCAGGTGCGACAGGAACTGGCTCTTCTCCACGGAGATCGTACCGACCAGCACCGGCTGGCCTTTCTCGTGCGATTCCTTGATGTCGTTCATCACCGCGCGGAACTTGGCGCGCTCGGTCTTGTAGACCGTGTCTTCGTGATCGGTCCGCGAGATCGGCTTGTTGGTCGGGATGACGAGGCAATCGAGCTTGTAGATGCTCGCGAATTCCTCGGCTTCCGTCTCGGCGGTACCCGTCATGCCGCAGAGCTTCTCGTACATGCGGAAGTAGTTCTGGAACGTGATCGTCGCCAGCGTCTGCGATTCCTGCTGGATCTGCAGGCCTTCCTTGGCCTCGATCGATTGGTGGATGCCGTCCGACCAGCGCCGGCCCGGCATCTTGCGGCCGGTGTGCTCGTCGATGATGACGATCTTGCCGTCTTCGACCAGGTAGTTGACTTCATTGCGGTAAAGGTTGTGCGCCTTCATCGCCGCCTGGATGTAGTGCACCCAGCTCATGTTCTCGGCGTCGTACAAGTTGCCGATCTTGAGGCGCTGCTCGACCTTGTCCACGCCGCTCTCGGTCAGCGCGACGGAGTGCCCCTTCTCGTCGACGAGGTAGTCCACTTCGCGTTTCAGGAACGGCATCACGGAGTTGGCGCGCAGGTAGGGCTCGGAACTGTCCTCGCCGCGGCCCGAGATGATGAGCGGCGTGCGCGCCTCGTCGATCAAGATCGAGTCCACTTCGTCGACAATCGCGTAGCTCAGCAGCTTGTCCGCCTTGGCGTCATGCGCGCTGGGCAGGTAGCGGTGCACGTAATCGTCCAGCGAATACTTCATGTTGTCGCGAAGATAGTCGAACCCCAGCTCGTTGTTCTGGCCGTAGGTGATGTCCGCGTTGTACGCCGCGCGCCGCTCGTGCTCGTCGATGTTCGTCGTGATGACGCCCGTCGAAAGACCAAGGAAATTATAGACCTGGCTCATCCACTCGCAGTCGCGGGCGGCGAGGTAGTCGTTCACCGTGACCACGTGCACGCCGCGACCCGCCAAGGCATTCAGGTACGCCGGCAGCGTCGCCACCAGCGTTTTGCCTTCACCGGTGCGCATTTCCGCGATCGTGCCCTTGTGCAGCGCGTGCCCGCCGATGAGCTGCACGTCGTAATGCCGCTGCCCCAGCCGCCGCCGCGCCGCTTCGCGCACCACGGCAAAAGCCTCCGGCAACAGGTCATCCAGCGTTGCGCCGTTGCCCAGCCGCGTGCGGAAGTCGATCGTGCAGGCGCGCAATGCGTCGTCGTCGAGCCCCTTGATGCGCGGCTCCAGGCTGTTCACCTGGGCGACGATCGGGCGGATCTTCTTGAGTTCGCGTTCGTTTTTGGTACCGAACGTCTTGGCGAGCAGCTTCGAGAACATGGCGGTCCTTGCCGGGCATGGCCCGCGCGGCCTGTAAGGTAGGAGGGAAGGCGAGGCGCCGCAAGGGCTCTCGCGCCAAGCTTGCCTGCGGAGCGCGCCGTTCCGCCGACTTGCGCGGCAAGGGCCCCCGCCGCTACTGTACCGTGCTGGACCCCCGCGCGCCCGGAGCCGCCATGACCGCCAATGCCTTGTCATCGCCCTGGTTCGACGTTGTCCGGCGCCGCCGCCTGCCCTTGTGGGCCCTGGTCGTGGGCCTCGCCTGCTGCACGGCGGCGTGCAGCTCCAAGAAGGCTGCCACGGTGCCCGTCGAGGAAGATCCAGGCACGGACGACGTCCTCGTCGACGACGATGCCACGAACTTGGACGCGACGGTCGCGGACATTCCAGCCGACGTGACCGCCAAGGACGTCAAGCCGGATGTGAAGCCGGACGTCAAGCCGGACGTGCACAAGGACGTCGTGGACATCGGCGTGCCGGACGCGGACACCGAAACGACGGATGACGACACCGGCGTCACCGACGACGATTGCCTGGGCGACGCCTGCGCCACCGATGACGCCAGCGCGGTCGACGACGCCGACGCGGGCGGCAGCACGAGCTGCACGGTGGACCAGGATTGCGGCTCCCTTTCGGCGCCTTGCGTGGCGAGCTACGCCTGCAAGGGCGACGTTGGCGCCAAGACGTGCGTACCCGTGATCGCCGCCGACGACGTGCCGTGCGACGACGGCAACAAGTGCACGACCAAGGACCGCTGCCTGCAAGGCGCCTGCTTCGGCCTGCCGCTGGTGTGCAGCGGCGGCGACGCGTGCAACCCGGAAGTGTGCGACCCGCAGAAGGGCTGCCAGAAGACCGACCCCGGCGAAGTGCCGTGCAGCGACGGAAACCCCTGCACGGCTGGCGACTTGTGCGAGCTCGGTTCCTGCGTCTCCGGCTCCGCCAACAAGTGCGCCTGCGTGATCAACGACGACTGCAAGCAGTGGGACGACGGCAACCTGTGCAACGGATCGCTCAAGTGCGACGGTGGCGCCTGCGTCTTCGACCCCAGTTCCGTGCCGTTGCCCTGCGAAAACACGGCGAATACCGACACGACCTGCCTCATCAACGCCTGCGTGCCGGCCACCGGCCTGTGCGGCTTGAAGCTGGCCAGCAACGGCACCGCGTGCAGCGACGGCAGCGCGTGCACGACCGGCGATTTGTGCAACGACGGCGTCTGCAAGGGAAAGGCGATCACGTGCAATGACAACAACTTGTGCACGGATGACTCCTGCCTGAGCGACAAGGGCTGCGTGCACCAGTCCAATACGCAGCAGTGCAGCGACGGCGACGCGTGCACCATCGGCGACACGTGCAAGGACGGCGCGTGCGTCGGCAAGGCGAGCGGGAAGTGCGTCTGCGACAAGGACGCGGACTGCATCAACGACGCGGACTTGTGCAATGGCAGCTACGTGTGCGTGGACAAGCTGTGCGTCATCGACCCGACGACCGTCGTCGTGTGCGCGAGCGCCGCGGATACCGCTTGCTTGACGCAGACTTGCGACGCCAAGAGCGGCAAGTGCGCGCCGAGCTACCATGGCGGTGTGGTGTGCTCCGACGGCAACGCGTGCACGGTCGGCGACAGCTGCAGCGACGCCGGCGCGTGCCAGGCGGGAACCAAGCTGCTCAATTGCAACGACGGCGACCCGTGCACCGACGATGCCTGCGACGTCAACCTGGGTTGCGTGCACAAGTTCAACCAGGCGCCCTGCGAGGATGGCGATCCCTGCACCAAGAACGACAAGTGTCTGGGCGGCGTGTGCGCCAGCGGCGCGTCCGCGTGCGACTGCAGCACGGACGCGGACTGCAGCACGCTCTCCAAGGAGAACAAGTGCTTTGGCGCCTTCACCTGCAAGGACACGGTGGACGGCAGCTCGGTCAAGCAGTGCGCCTACCTGCCGGTGAACGTCGTGCAGTGCGGTTCCACGGCGGACACGGCGTGCAGCAAGGCGACGTGCAAGCCGGCGCTGGGCACGTGCACGGTGGACCAGGCGCCGTCGTCCACGCCGTGCAGCGACAACAACCCGTGCACCACCGCCGACCAGTGCATCAGCGGCGTGTGCAGCGGCGAGGCGACGAACTGCGACGACGGCAATGAGTGCTCGGCCGACAGCTGCGACGGAACCGCCGGCGGGTGCGTGCACGACACCTCTCTGCTCGACCAGAAGAGTTGCAACGACGGCGACGCGTGCACGGAGAAAGACGCGTGCTTGGGCGGTGTTTGCGGCGGCAGCACGGTCAGCTGCGACGATGGGGAGCCGTGCACGGTCGACAGCTGCCAGCCCTCCATCGGCTGCCTGTACAAGCCGCAGCCGGCCGGGCAGGCGTGCGACGACGGCGACATCTGCACTGGCGATCCCGGCAACAGCAAGGCCACGCAGGACATGTGCAATGACGTGGGCAAGTGCGTGCCTGGCACCCCCAAGAGCTGCGACGACGGCAACCCTTGCACCGACGAGGTGTGCGACAAGGGCGCGCCGGTGCAACCACCTTGGAAGCCGGGCTGCAAGTACACGCCGAACGTGGTGCCGTGCAGCGACGGCGACGCGTGCACCGACGGCGACAGCTGCGCGGTCGGCCTGTGCATCCCCGGCGGCACCACGAACTGCGACGACGGGTTCGTGTGCACCGACGACAGCTGCGACAAGGTCAAGGGGTGCCTGCACGCCGCCAACACGGCGCCGTGCGACGACGCCAACGTCTGCTCGCAGAAGGACGTCTGCGCGGGTGCCGTGTGCAGCGGCACGCCCGTCGATTGCGATGACGAGAACCCTTGCACGGCGGACAGTTGCGACTCCGTGACCGGCTGCAAGCACGCCAACGCCCCCGGCAACTGCGGCGCGTTCGCGGCGTGCACCAGCGACGCCGTCTCCGTGTGCGCGTTCAACGGCGGCGCGCACGTCGTCATCAGCGAGATCTACGTCGGCGTGCCGGATGACCCGACCGATGACTGGGTGGAGCTGTACAACCCCTCCACGCTGACGGCGTCGATCGGCGACTATGCCATCGAGGCGCGGGCGGCGGAGTCGGTCGACAAGGCGGACTGGAAGGTGCTGGCGGCGGGCAGCGCGGGGCAGCTGCTGCCCCCGCACGGCTACCTGCTGCTGGGCAACACGAGCCCCGTGATCAGCGCCGTGCAGTTGGACGTGGCGAGCACGAAGTTCGCGCTCAATGCCGACGGTCAGCAGGTGCGGCTGCGCGACGTGACGCACAAGCTGGTGCACGACGCCGTGTCCTGGGGGCAGGCGGCGGCAGGCGAGGGGGCGCCGCTGTTTCCGTGGCTGTCCTCGCGCTCCATGGAGCGGCGCGCGAACTTCAACAGCACCGCGGAGACGATGTACCAGCACGGCGAGCAGTGGCTGGCGGGCAATGCCTATGATACCGATGAGAACTTTGGCGATTTCTACCTGCGCTGGGCGCCCGATCCGCAAAACGGCCTGTCCGGCCAATACGAGCCGGCCTGCGGTGGCAGCTGCCCGGTCATGAACGTCTGCAGCTTCAAGCTGCCGGTGGGCACCGAGTCGTGCGTGGCCGATGCCACATGCAAGAACCCGTGCGGATCCGGAAAGTTGTGCAGCGTGGCGGCGCAGCAGTGCGTCGCGGACAGCCTGAACGCCGTGCTGCTGAGCGAGCTGTACATGGGCAACGGTACGGGCGAGGACGGGCAGTTCATCGAGCTGTACAACAGCGGCAACGCGACGCTCGACCTGAGCGCGTATGCTTTGCAAACCAAGGTGGCGACAGCGGATGCTGTGACGCCGTGGACGACCTTGATGCAATGGCCGGCGGGCACGGTGCTGCCCGCCAAGGGCTACATCGTGGCCGCGACGCAGAAGTGGGCGAACTTGAACGGCAGCATCGATGCCGTGGTGGCCGGCAGCCTGAACCTCGATCCGGCCGGCGGCAGCGTGCGCATCTGGGATCCGCGCACCGACGTCGAGCTCGACCTGGTCGGCTGGGGCAGCGCCAAGCAGGTCTACAACACCAAGCCCGCACTGGCCTTGACCACGCCCGGCACGTCGCTCGAGCGCAAGGCGAACGACACGTCCACCGCCGACACGATGCAGCAAGGCGGCGCCGACCACCTGGCCGGCAACGGCCTGGACTCCGACCTCGACGTTTCCGACTGGCTGATCGCGGGCGGACCCGACCCGCAATCGCACGGATCCGGCGTCTACGAGCCGGCTTGCGTCGGCCTGACCTGCACCAGCATCGCGTGCAACTACGTCAAGGGCGCCGAGCAATGCGTCGACCCGGCCTGCGGCGGCATCTGCAACACCTCCGCGCCGAGCGGCACCGGACCCGGCGCGGGCTGCGACATCAAGAACGGCAAGTGCGACCGCACCGTCGTGATCGCCGAAGTCGCCGCGGAAGGTGCGGACAGCAAGGACCAGACCGGCTTCCTGCTGACGGGCGTGCTCAACGAGTACGTCATGCTCTACAACCCGACCGCCGCTTCGATCGACTTGAAGGGCCTGGTCCTGCAGTTCTGGAACGGCTCGACGTACACCTCGATGACGGACAGCGGCACCACCAAGCCGCTGGTCGGCAGCATCGATCCGTACCACTACTTCCTCGTCGTGCCGCAGAAGTACGACAAGAACCTGCCGACGCCGGACTTCATCGCCAACAAGTCGTGGGACATCAAGGGCGATCAGGGCTTCATCCGCATCGCCCGCATCAGCACGCCGTACTTCCCGGCGCCCAATGGCACGGCGGTGGCGGACAGCGTGGCGTACGGCGACAAGATGGCGACGCTGGGCGAGGGCAAGACGTCCGCCCTGGCGCAGATCGGCGCGCCGCTGAGTCCGGGCAGCCTGGGGGCGATCCGGCGGCGACCGGCGACCGGCGTGCGCGGCGCGGATCTCGTCAATCCGTTCTCGCCCTGGTACTACGCCGGCGCCGGCCTCGACACGAACTCGAGCGCCAAGGACTGGGCGGCCCTGCCGACGCGCCAGCCGCAGAACAGCAAGACCGCAGGACCGCGCCTGCCCTGACCTCCGCCGAAAATGATTCAAATTCAAGGTATTTCAAAGGCGTTCGGCCCTCAGCGCCTGTTCGAGGGACTGCACTGGCACATCCGCGCGCGGCGACGCTACGGTCTGGTCGGGCCCAATGGCGCTGGAAAGACGACGCTTTTGCGGATCCTCTGCGGGGAGCTGCAGGCGGACGCCGGCGCCGTGCTGCGCGCCAGGCACGTGACCGTCGGCTACTTGCCCCAGGACGTCGAGCACTTGGGCGAGGGCACCATCATCGAGGCGGCGCTGCAGGGCGTGCCGGGCTACGCGGCGGCGCGCGACACGCTGTTCGCGGTGCACGAGCGCATGTCGCACGAGCCGGCCTGGGCGGCGACGCCCGACGCGCTGGCGGAGCTGGATCGCACGCTGACGCGCTTCGAGGCGCTGGGCGGCGATGACCTGGAGGTGCGGGCGCGCGCAGTGCTCGGCGGGCTCGGCTTTGCCCGCGAGACGTTGGACACGCCGGTGCTGCGCCTGAGCGGCGGCTGGCGGATGCGCGTGGCGCTGGGCCGGCTGCTGGTGATGCGGCCCGACGTGCTGCTGCTCGACGAACCGACGAATCACCTGGACTTTGAATCACTTGCCTGGTTTGAATCGTTCCTGGACACCTACGAGGGCGCCGTCGTCGCCGTCAGCCACGACCGCTACTTCCTCGGCCGCGTGCCGACGCACATCGCGGAGCTGACGCGCAAAGGCATCTTCGAATACACAGGTGGTTACGAGGAGTTCCTGGAAGGGCGCACGGCCCGTCACGAGCAGCTCGAGGCGGCCAAGGTCAAGATCGACAAGCAGCGCGCGCACCTGCAGAGCTTCGTGGAGCGCTTTCGCGCCAAGGCCAGCAAGGCCAAGCAGGCGCAATCGCGCATGAAGATGCTGGCGCGCTTGGAATCCGTCGAGTTCGACGACGTCGCTGGCGGCACCATCGGCTTTCGCTTTCCGGAGCCGGCGCGGACGGCCAAGGAAGTGCTCACGCTGCGCAGCGTGAGAAAAGCCTGGGGCGAGAAGGTGATCTACGAGAGCCTGGACCTGACCATCTACCGCGGCGACCGCATCGCGCTGGTGGGGCCGAACGGCGCGGGCAAGTCGACGCTGCTGAAGATCCTGGCTGGCGTCACGGACATCCAGGGCGGCGAGGTGCGGCTCGGCTCGGGCGTCATCCGCGACCACTATGCGCAGCACCAGCTGGAATCGCTCGATCCGTCGAGCTCGGTCTACGAGGAGGCGCGGCGGGCGGCGGCGGATCACACCGTGCCGATGATCCGCAAGATCTTGGGCGCCATGTGCTTTTCCGGGCAGACGGTGGAGAAGCGCGTCGCGGTGCTCTCGGGCGGCGAACGCGCGCGACTGGCCCTGGCGCGGATGATCCTGAGGGCACCCAACGTGTTGCTGCTCGACGAGCCGACCAACCACCTGGATCTGGTGAGCCGCGAGGTGCTGGAAGACGCGCTGTCGGCTTTTGCCGGCACGGTGATCATCGTCAGCCACGACCGCTACTTCATCAACGCGGTGGCGACGCAGGTGCTGGAGGTCGAGCCCGGCGGCAAGGTCACGCAATTCCTGGGAGATTACGACGCGTACCTGTACCGCAAGGGCGGCGGTGATCCGGACGTGATCGAGAGGCTGGTGCACGGCGAGGCGCAGCCGACGCGCGAGCCGTCCAAGCCGGCGGACACGCAGAGCCTGACGCGCGAGGCGGACAAGCAGCAGAAGCGCGCGGATGCGGAGCGGCGCAACGAGATGGGCCGCAAGGTGAAACCGCTGCGCGAGCGGCTGACGCAGCTGGAGCAGGACATCGCCAAGGACGAAGCGCGGCTGGCGGAGATCGCGCTTCTGCAGGGCAATCCGGAGCTGTACGCCGATGGCGAGGCGGTGCGCAAGCTGCTGATGGAGCACGCGGAGCTGCGCGCCCGCGTCGATGTCGCCATGGCGAAGTGGGAGGAATTGGCGTTGCGGATCGAGGGGATCGAAGAGGAATTCGCCTAGGCGCGCTGCCCCGGCCGGATGTTCGACGCCCAGCGCACCAGCGGCGCCCAGATGCGGTACATCGCCGGAAGCACGAGCAAAGTCAGCATGCAGGCGCTGATGGTGCCGCCGACGATGACGACGGCGATCGGGCGTTGCGTCTCGCTGCCGATGGCGCGGCTCATCATCGCGGGCACCAGGCCGAGGGCCGCCAGCGCCGCCGTCATCAGCACCGGGCGCAGGCGGTCGATGCAGCCGCCGATCAGCGCCTGCTCCAGCGCCTCGCCGCGCTCCTCACGTTCGAGCACGGCGGACAGCACGAGCACGCCGTTCAAGGAAGCCTGGCCAATCAGGGCGATGAAGCCCACGGCCGCCGCCACCGACAGCGGCATGTCCATCCACGCCAGCGCCGCGACGCCGCCAACCAGCGCGAACGGCACGTTGAGCAGCACCAGCACGGCCGGCGCGAACTGCCCGAAAGCGCGGAACAAAAGAACGAGCGTGATCAGCAGCGCCACCGGCAGCACCAGCGCCAGGCGAGCCATCGCGCGCTCCTTGTTCTCGAACTCGCCGCCCCACTCGCCGCGCACGCCGGCCGGCAGGGGCGCCTCCTTGTCCACGCGCCGCCGCGCCTCGTCGACGAAGCTGCCCAGGTCGCGACCGCGCACGTTCATGCGCAAGCCAATGTAGCGATGGCCATTTTCGCGGTTGATCGACGCGCGGCCAAAGCCCAGATCCACCTTGGCCAGCGCCTCCAGGCCCACCGAAATGCCACCCTCGACGGGTACTTGCAGCTTGCGCAGCTTCTCCACGTCATCGCGCGCCGTCAGCGGGTAGCGCAGCACGACGTCGTGGCGCGCCTCGCCGTCCCAGAACACGCTGACCGGCTGGCCGCCCAGCGCCGCCTGCAGCACGTGCTGGAAGTCGTCCATGTCCAAGCCATAGCGCGCCAGCGCCGCGCGGTCGGTCTTGATGCGGATCATCGGCACCTTGCCGCTCTTGACGATGCCCAGGTCCGCCACGCCCGGCACCTTGGCGATCGACGCCTTGGCGCGCTCCGCAAGATCCTGCAATTGCACCAGATCATCGCCGTAGAGCTTGAAGGCGATCTGCCCCTGCTGCCCGGAGATGTTCTCGTTGACGTTGTCGCGGATCGGCTGCGAGAAATTCGCTTCGACGCCGGGCACTTCGTTCACCGCTTTGCTCAGCTCCTCGATGATGGCGCTCAAGGACCGCAGGTGCGCCGGCCACTTCTCCGGCGGCTGCAGCTTGATGAAGAACTCCAGGTTGTTCGCGAGCTTGGGATCCGTGCCGTCTTCGGGCCGGCCCAATTGCGACGTGATCTCCTGCACCACCGGATAGCGCGACAGCACCTCCGTGATGCGCGGCACCAGCTTGCGGCCCTCGGTGAGGCTGATGTTCGACGGCAGGGTGAAGGTCGTGTACAGCGAACCTTCATTGATTTCAGGGAGAAACTCCGAGCCGAGCTTGGGCACCGCCACGAACGACGCCGTCAGCACGACCGACGCCGCGAGCAGCACGAGCACGGGGTTGCGCACGGACCAGCGCAGCGCCGGTTCGTAGATCCACTGCGCCAGCCGCAGCGCCGGCGACAGGCGGTGGCGAATCGGCTTGCGCCACGCGAGGCTGGCGAGCACCGGCACCAGCGTCAGCGAGAAGATCAGCGCCCCGACCAGCGCCGCGACCACGGTGTTCGACATCGGCGCGAAGATGCGGCCTTCGACGCGTTCCAGAAGGAAGATGGGCAGATAGGCGGCGATGATGATCAGCAGCGAGTAGACCGTCGGCGTGACGACCTCGGCGATCGACGCCCGGATGCGGCGCATCACCATGTCCGGGCCGGTATCCTGGGCGTCGTGGCTCGGCGCCGAGAGGTGGTGCACGATGCTTTCCACAATGACGACGCTGCCATCCACGATGATGCCAAAGTCGATGGCGCCCATGCTGAGGAGGTTCGCGCTCATGCCGCGCATCCGCAGGTAGAGGAACGCCGTCAGCAGGCTCAGGGGAATCACCGCGGCGACGATGAGCGAGGCGCGCAGGTCGAGCAGGAAGACGTAGAGCACGAACACGACGAGCAGCGCGCCTTCCATCAGGTTGCGGCCGACGGTTTTCAGCGTTGTGTCGACCAGTTCCGTTCGATCGTAGAAGGGCACGACCTTCATGCCGTCCTTGAGGATCTGGCCGTTCAAGTGCTCGATCTGCTGGCGCATGCTCGCCAGGACCGTGGTCGGGTTGCCGCCGCGCCGCATCAGGACCACGCCCTCGATGGTGTCGAAGTTGCGGCCGCGGCTCACGACGCCCTGGCGCGGCGTCCAGCCGTCGGTGACGTTGGCGACATCGCGCACCAGGATCGGCGTGCCGTGGTGGGTGGCGACGCGAACCAGGCGGATGTCTTCGAGTTCGGCAAAGAGCCCTTCGCTGCGGATGACCATCTGCTCGGCGCCGCGCTCCATGACGCCGCCGCTGGCGTTCTGCGACGCCTTGCGCAGCGCGTCCTCCAGGTCGCCGATGGTCAGGCTGTACGCGGCGAGGCGGCCGGGCGAAGGTTCGACGTGCACTTCGCGCACGAGGCCGCCGTAGCTCACGACGTCGGCAACACCTTGAGAACGCATGATTTGCGGCCGGACGACCCAGTCCTGCGCGGTGCGCAGCTTCATCGGATCGCCGCCCGCACCCGACAGCGTGTAGCGGTAGATCTCGCCAATCGGCGTGGCGAGCGGCCCCAGTTCCGGCACGATGCCCTCGGGCAACTCCGCACTGCGCAAGCGTTCCAGCACCTGGGCACGGGCGAACAGCGCATCGACGCCGTCCTCGAAGGTGAGCGTGACGTTCGACAGCCCGAACAGCGACAGGTTGCGCAGGCGGGCCAGGCCGGGCGTGCCATTCAGGGCGCGCTCCAAGGGCAGGCCAATCTGGCGCTCCACCTCCTCGGAAGGTTGGCCGGGAAATAGCGTAATGATAGTGACTTGTGTGTCGGTGGGGTCTGGGAACGCCTCGACCGGCAAGCTGCGGAATGCCTGGACGCCGGCGATCGCCACGATGGCCGTGAAGAAGAGCACCGCGGAGCGATTGCGCAGGGAAAACGCTGCGATCTGTTCAAACATGGCCGTCCGTCCGGAGGAGTGGCAACCGCGGATCAGCCATGCGGAACCGGCTCGGTCGTCAGCGCGTTGAGCAGCAGCACCGCGCCGCGCACCACCACCGTCTCGCCGGGCTGCAGGCCCGCGATGATCTCGACCTGGCCGTCGCGCTGGCGGCCGAGGAGCACCGGCCGGCGCTCCATCTTGCCGCCCGCCGTGCGCACGAACACCGCCGAGGTCTGGTCGTCGCGCACGACGGCGGCGGCCGGCAGCACGATGTGCTGGCCCGCGTCGGCATCGAAGGCCACCTGCACCCACGCGTTCGGGCGCAGCCCGGCCTCCTTGTTGGCGATCCGCACGCGCACATCCACGGTATGGCGTTCAGGATCGACAAGTTGCGACACGCGGGCGATGCGGCCGACAAACGGCTTGTCGGGCAGGGCGGCGGTCAGCACGCGGGCGTTCTGGCCGGCCGACAGATCGGCGATCTCGGATTCCGGCACGCTGGCGATGGCGAGCACCTCGTCGAGATCGGCGATCACCAGCAGCGAATCGTTGTGGTCCGGGCCGACCGACTGCCCGACGGCGGTGTTGCGCTCGACCACGACGCCATCGCGCGGCGCTTCGAGCCAGAACAGGCCGAAGTCGTTGGAGGACACGCGCAGGCTGCGCCGCTTGAGCGCGGCCGCGTCGCGCTCCAACTGTGCGTCCCGCAAGGCATGTTGTGCGGCGATCAGGTCGCGTTGCGGCGCCGCGTGCAGCTCGACCAGCGCCTGGATGCGCTGCAGCGTGCGGGTCTGGGCGCTGACGGCGTTCTGCGCCCGCTTCTCTTCGCCAATCAGGCCGACCAACTCGCTGGAGCTGATCGACATCAGCTTCTGGCCGATGGCGACGCGATCGCCGACGCGCACCAGGACGCTCTCGACCAGGCCGCTGATGGGCGCCATGACGCGCGTCGTGCGCGCCTCGTCAAAGGCGATGCGGCCAGGCACCGGCAGGGGCTGCAGCGGCTCAGCCAGGTGCGCGACAGCGAAGCCGACGTAGCCGACGTCTTGCGCGGCGGGCGCGGCCAGCGTCACCGCGGCTGCGGGACTGGTCGCGGTCGTGGCGTGGCTGGCGACGTCCGCCGCGCGGTGCAGCCACCATGTGCCCACGGCCCCAGCCAGCGCCAGCGCCACGACCACCGCGAGCACGGTGCGCCACGGGATGGCGACGCCTTGCAGCGACGTTGGGGGGCTGTGCGGTAGCTGGCGGTCCACCATGGCGTGCGCTTCCTGCGGTCGCGGCGGCGCTGCGGGCGTCGCGGGCTGCGCAAAACTGCCACACTGCATGCAAGAACGCCACGGTGGCGGCAAAATGGCCACACCGACTGCAAAAATGCCACACCGCCCGCGCTGCGCGCGTCGGCAAATGATTCGTGGGATGTCAGGAAGTTACAGCGGTGCTTCGGCGCTCGTGCTGCGGCGCGCGATCTTCGCCGCTTTGCGGCGCATGCGACCGGTCCCGAACCACTGATCGAACAGCTGGTACAGGGTCGGCAGCAGCAGCATCGTCAGCAGCGTCGAGGAGATGAGGCCGCCGATGATCACGATCGCAAACGGGCGCTGCGTGTCCGAGCCGATGGCGTGCGACCGCGCCGCCGGCAGCAGACCCAGGGACGCCAGCAGCGCGGTCATGAGCACCGGCCGCAGCCGCTGCGACACCGCCTGGACGATGGCATCCTGGCTCTCGCCAAAGCGTTCCATGGCCTGGCGGACGTAGGTGATGAGCAGCACGCCGTCCATGACCGCCACGCCGAAAAGCGTAATAAAACCAACCGCTGCCGACACGGAGAGCTGCGTGTCCGTGTAGTACAGCGCAAACACGCCGCCGACCGTGGCAAACGGCACGTCCAGCAACACGACCACGGCAGGCAGCACGGCGCGGAACGTGAGGTACAGCAAGAAGAAGATCACGAGCACCGAGATCGGCACGATGATCCCCAGCCGCTTCATCGCGCGGCGCTGGTTCTCGAACTCGCCACCCCAGGTCAGGTAGTACCCCTCTGGCAGCTTGATCTCCTTGCGCACGCGGCTCTGCGCCTCCTCGACGAAGGAGCCCATGTCGCGGCCCTCGATGTTGCACTTGATGGCCAGGAAGCGGCCGCCCTGCTCGCGGTTGATTTGCGTGCGCCCCATGTCGGCGTGCACGGAAGCGAGCGAAGACAAGGGCAATCGCGCCGTGCCCGCCGGAATCTCCAGGCGACCGACCACCTCCGCGTCGCCTTCGACGGGCGTGGGCAGCTTGACGCGCACGCCGATCTTGCGCTCCCCGGACCAGACGAATGCCGCGAGCTTGCCGCCGAACCCCGTCTCGATCGTGTCTTCCACGTCGCTGACGGAGATGCCCAACCGCGCCGTCGCGCCGCGATCGATGTCGGCCACGACGTGGTCGGCGCTGCCAGCCCGGTAGACTTCGACGTCGCGAGCGCCTTTGACGTTGGTCAGCACCTTGCGAATATCGTTTAGCTTTCCGTGCATCAGCCCGAGATCCTCGCCGTAGATCTTGACGACGATCTGGCCGC
>CAIXAA010000458.1 GCA_903917305.1 uncultured Myxococcales bacterium
CTATCTCAGGCGGAAATGTTGATCTCGAAGTCGACTCAGGGTTTGCTCTGTCAACCAATTTGGTCGTTTCGTCGAACACCACTATCCACTGCATCGCGCCCCAGTACGGGTTCATCATGCAGGCGGCAGCGAACGTCCCGGTAATCATGAACGCGCATCAGAACGCGCCAACCACGGTTTTTGGAACTTGTTACTTGCCAGGCTGCGTTATGAATACGACTGCGCGCGCCTTTTGCTGCGCATAGTAGGTCGCGAGGTTGTCGATTTCGGCGTCGGTCAGCCCGAAGGCCATGGCGGCCATCGTGGTGTTCTTCCGCTCGCCTTTCTGATAGGCATGCAGCACCTTGTCTATGTAGTCGGCGCGCTGCGCCGCAAGGGCGGGGAAGCGGGGGTCGGTGCTGTTGCCGTTGACGCCGTGGCAACGGTCGCACCGCGCCACCCATTCGGCGGTCGTCAGCGGCTTTCTCACCTTGGGCGGCTGCGGTTGCAGGCTTGAGTAATAGGCGGCGATGTTCTTCATGGCGGGCTCCTCGATGGCCGCCGCCAGCGACTTCATGGTCTCGTCGCTGCGGGTGCCGCCCTTGTAGGCCTTGAGCGCGTCGACCAGGTAATCGGCATCCTGGCCGGCGAGGCTGGGCGTCGCAGGACTCCCGCTGACGCCGTGGTCGCCGTGGCAGCCGCCGCAGTCGGTGGCTGCGGTCTTGCCTGCAGCCGCGTCCCCATGGGCGGTGGTCTGGGCCCGGGCAGGCTTTTGCAGGGCATAGTAGAGCGCGATGTTGCCCATCTCGGTCTCGGACACTGCGGCCAGCATGGTTTTCATCATGTCGTTCTTGCGCTGTCCGCTCTTGTAGGCCTGCATGGCGCCGACCAGAAACTTCGGATCCTGCCCTATCAGATTGGGCACACCGGCCGTCTTGCTGACCCCGCCCTCACCGTGACAACCGGCGCAGCCCGAGGCGGCGGCCTTGCCTGCCTGGACCGGATCGAGCTTGGCCGCGGTAGGCCGGGTGTTGCTCGGCGTGGCCGGATCCAGGCTGGCATAGTAGGCAGCCACCTTGACCAGGGCGTCGTCGCTGAGAAACTTTACTGCGGCCTGCATGACGGGGCTGCCGCGCGCACCAGCCTGGTAAGCCCGCAACTCAAGATGCAGATAAGCGGGGCGCTGGCCGGCGAGGTGGGGCGTGCCCTTGTTGTTGCTGATGCCTTTGGCGCCGTGACAACTGGAACAGGATGCGTCGGCGAGGCGCTTGCCCTCCGCGATATCCAGGGAGGAGGCATTCACGGCCCTGAGGTCGTCTTCAGGGGAGTTGGCGACAGGCTGCGCTGCTCCATTGGGCGAATAAGCCAATATTGTCATGCCTGTCGCCAGCACCAAGGCCAGAATCAGGGTCTGTGCGCTTCGTTTCATCCATTTCACCTCAAACGGTCATTACGAACAATCTCAAATTATACCTCCTTATTTGGGGTCACTTCTGCGAGCGGCAGCCCATTGTTTCATGCCCGGGAGGAATCACTCCTTCTTCCGGTCGTCGTCCCCGGATGAGGAGTTCTCCATGAACCGGCAGGAGCCCACACCGAACAAAACAACCACTATGACAAATATACCCAGCAGCCAAAACACGTTGTTCAGGTCCATTTTGTCCCCCTTCTATGATTGTTTTAATGAGCGGCCTTGCCATCTTCCCATGGCGGGAACAGCCGCACGGCTATCGTCAGCAAGATGAAGGGCGCCATGAGAATTATGGCGGCAGTCAAGCCGCTTTCCTGCTCGAACCAGGGCATGTGATATGTGAGCAGTCCTTTGCCGGTTTTGGAGATTTCCTGTCCGCCGACGACAACGTTCCAGCGCATCATCAGTACCCCGACGAGAACCAGCATGGAACTGGCAACGACGCCTGCGATCAGGGCCTTGCCCCGCGTGCCCCGCCAGATCATGGTGGACAGCAG
>CAIXAA010000459.1 GCA_903917305.1 uncultured Myxococcales bacterium
AAAGCCTCGCATGTGAGCGGGCGCTGGCCCGCTCACTCATTCAAATCGTATTCCCGCTAGTACTGATCATACAGCGCGACATACATAGAATAGACAACTGACCTGTTATACGACCGGTCACACTTGGTTTCGAGTCCATGTCTCAACGATCCGTCTCTACACGCTCAGCGGCGCGACGCGAGGCCGCCGCCTCGCCCGCAGCCCGCCCTGCCAACGCGGCCCTGCCGACAGCGAAGCCGGCCGCGGAAGGCGACGCTATGGAAGGCATTGAGCATACACATCAAGAAGACAACCCCCACAACCCCCTCGTGGAGGTGGTGGCGCCAGTACGCGTGCTTAGCGCCGCAGAGCTGGCGCTGACCGAGGCGATGCGGCAACAGGCCGAGCAGCAGGCGGCGCAGATGGCCGCCCTGCAGCAGATGGTGCAGCAGCAGGCGCTGCTCATGCAGCAGCAAGCGCAACAGCTTCAGGAGCTGCGCGCATCTCCCGCTCAATCTCCGCAAGGCTCGCCGCACGCGGCGCCTCAACCGCCCCCGAGCCGGCCGCTGACGGCCGCGGCCCTCGCGCCCGCCGCTGCAGCCCGCCCCCTGGTCGCCGCGAGCCAGGGAGAGGAGCAATCCCGCTTTGCACGCAAGGAGCCGCGCGCGCAGGATCTACGCGAATATGATGGAGCGCCTGGCGCCAAGCTGGATGCGTGGTTGCAGGAACTGACGCTCGCGACGGACCTCTACGAGCTCAACGAGCGCGAGGCGGTCAAATTCGCAGCATCGCGCCTGCGGGACGCTGCGCTGCAGTGGTGGCTCGCCCTCGGCGCGGAGGGACGCGCGGCTATGCGCACCGCAGACGCGCTCGCAATGGGGCTGCGGGAACGCTTCCAGCCAATCACTGCTTCGCGCGTTGCGCGGGAGCAGCTGGACCTGCTGCAGCAGGGTGGCCGCAGCGTCAACGACTACATCGCCGACTTCCAGCGCATTTCCACTCAGATCGGGCTGGCATCGCTGGGGGAGGAGAACGCACTGCACGCGTTCGAGCGCGGGCTGCGCCGCGATCTCGCGGTGGAATTGCGCAAGCAGGGCGTGCAGACGCTGAAGGAAGCGATCGCGATGGCCGCCCGCGTGGGCGGGCTGATGCAGCAGCAGGCGGCGCGCCCAGCACCAACTGCCAGCGCCCACCAGATGGAGGTCGACCAGGGCAACGGAACCGCGCTCGAAGAACGCGTCGCACGCTCGGTACTCAACGCGCTGCAAGCGCAAGGAGTGGGTGCTAAGACGCAGACGCAGCGCGGCTATCAGCAGGAGCGCCGTGGCGCAGGCCGCAGCGCCGGACGCGGAGGTAACGCTAGCAGTCGCCTCGGCGAGCAGCGCTCACTTCCGCCGGTGCCTGGCGTGCCGGCAGCCGTGGTGGAACAGCGCCGCGCCGCGGGTCAGTGCTACCGCTGTGGCAGTGCAGACCACACGCGGTTCGAGTGCCCGAACGCTACCTCAGCGTCGCACTCGTCAAACTAAGAGGCCCGGCGCGGGGGCGGCTCCAACGACGCGCAGCGTCACAGGAGCTAGAGCCCGACCCCCGCGTACCCAACGGGCAAGCCAAACGCAGCAGTGTTGACGGACTGACTGCAGGGCTCAACAACGTCAACGACCACACGAGCGGCAGCTGCCGCAGCTGCAGTTGCTCGTGTCAGCAAGGGCCGGGAGAAGCCCTAGCCAGCACAAAGGAAGAGGCGGAGGAAGAACCGCCGCTGCGCCTGCACGGAACGCGCACAACGCCAACCGCGCTGCTGAAGCTGCAAGGTCGAGTGCGGCACGGCGCGGGGATGGGCAGCGTGCCCGTTCAACCGATGGTCGACAGCGGCGCCTCCGGCGTTGGCTTCGTCGACTCAACATTCGCGCAACGCTGCGGCGCAACGGTACGACCGTCGAAGCGGCGCATCACGCTGGCGGATGGCTCAGAAGTGCGCGCGGCAGGCGAGGTAACGCTGAGCTATTCGCTTGAGACGCGCCCGTGCCACGTGAAGGAAGCGGCAGGCGTGCCGGTGCACTTCACATCGACGTTCGTCGTCACGCCGCTGGCGCCGTACGAGCTCATATTGGGCATCGGCTGGCTCGAGCAGCATAACGTGCTCATTGGGTTCAAGGAGCGCAGTTTACAGCTGCGCGTGGATGGCGCTGGGAAGCAGCATTGCATCCGACCGCTTGCACGGTGCGAGGAGGATGGCAAAGAGGCGGTCGAGGCCGCCCCGCTGCAGCTCACGGCCATCGCGCAGAAGAAAGTGTGCAAACTCATGCGCAGAAGCCAAGTCGAGGAGCTGTACGCAGTGCTCTGCAAGCCGACAGACGAGAAAGCGTCAGAGAACGGCGCAGACAAGCCGCCGATCGGCAGCGATAACCCGCGCATTCGATCGCTGATGAACGAGTTCAAGAGCACGGTGTTCGGAGAGCCGAAGCCGGGCGTGCCGCGCAAGCGTGGAGTCGAGCATGCGATCCAACTGATGCCCGGCACCGCACCACCACCGGCGCGACCGCTGCGCCACCAGAGCGAGAAGGATGCGGCGGTGATGAAAGAGTATGTGGAGAACGGACTCAAAGCCGGCATTCTCCGACCGTCGGTGTCCCCTTACGGCAGCATGGCGCTCATCGTCAAGAAGAAGGACGGAACGCCGCGTGTGGTGATCGATTATCGTGCGCTGAATGAGGTCACTGTGAAGAATAAATACCCGCTGCCGTTGATGGACGAGTTGTTCGACCGCACGCAAGGGGCGCAATTCTTCACGTCGATTGACCTGCGCAACGGCTTCCATCAGATCGCGATCCAACCACAAGATAGGGAGAAGACCGCATTCCGCACGCGATTTGGGCACTTCGAGTATACGGTGCTGCCGATGGGCCTGTGTAATGCGCCCGGCACATTCATGCAGCTGATGAACCAAACGTTCGCGGATATGTTGGACAAATGCGTGCTCTGCTTCCTCGATGACATCCTCATATTCGACCGCACGGAGGAGGAACACGTGAAACACCTGCGAGAGGTGCTCACGCGGCTGCGCGATCAGGAGTTGTATGTGAAGCCCAGCAAGTGCGCATTCATGCAGCGCGAGGTGGCATTTCTGGGCCATCGCATTGGTGCGGACGGACTGCGCGTGGCGCCGGATAAGATCGGAGCGGTCCAGCAGTGGCCGCAGCCGAAGAATGCAACAGACGTGCGATCGTTTCTAGGCCTCGCCAACTTCTATCGCAGATTCGTGCGGGATTACAGTCGAATCGCGCTTCCGCTCACGGAACTGACGCGCGAGACGACCACTCCTTGGCGCTGGGGCGCGGAGCAGCAGCAAGCGTTCGACGCGCTCAAGGCCGCGCTGTGTGCGCCGCCTGTGCTGCTCGTCGCGGATCAATCGAAACCGTTCGTGCTCAACACCGATGCGTGCAAGTTCGCCATCGGGGCAACACTACAGCAGGATCAAGGCAATGGGTTGCAGCCGGTGGCATACTTTAGCGCCAAGATGAGCGACGCGGAGCGCAACTACGATGTACGCGAGCAGGAATTCATGGCGCTGATGCGCGCGTGCCTGCACTGGCGGCACTACCTGCACGGCACACAGCCCTTCACGCTACTGACGGATCACGATTCGCTCAAGTACCACAAAACGATGCCGAATCTGAGTGGCCGCATGGCGCGCTGGATCGAGAAGATGGCCGAGTTCGACTACAAGTTGCAGCACATCCCCGGCAAGGACAACGTCGTGGCAGATGCGCTGAGCCGACGCATTGATCACTCCGCCCCGACTGCGCAAGTGAATGCACTGCGCAGCGCGCTGAAGCGCGTACCACTTGCAACAGAAAACCCGTATGCAGCGCTGTCAGCAATGCGTGTTCGCGAGCCGGAATCGGAGCAGCAGCGTCAGAGGAACATCGACGCGGCCACAAAGGTTCTGCCGCGGGCCGTGGGCCTGCCGCCACCAGACAGGCAGGGCACGATTCGCACGCCTTCGCAGCGGTGCGCAGCGAACACAAACGCAGGTGCGCAGTGTGCGCAGCGCACGGCGGTGGCGCACCTGTGTTGGAATCACCTGAAGCGGGACGTCGGCGTACGCGTTAAGCCCTCGTCGATCCCGGGCGCCGGCCGAGGACTGTTTGTCGCACGGGCCGGCGGCTTGCCAGCGGGACACAGGATTCCGTATACCGGAGATGAGGTCTCGCTGGATGCAGGCGGCACGGTCGGCGGACCCTACGTGCTGCAGACGAGAGCAGGCGAGGGTATCGACGCCGCACGTCGCAACTGCGGATTGGGGCGCTGGGTGAATGACCCGCGAGGCGCCAGGGACGAGCATGGAGGCGTGCAGCGGGCAAACTGCGAGTTCGTGCTGCACACGCCGCGTGGCGAGCGCACGCGTATCGCGTCAGTGAGGACACTGCGGCCAGTCGAGAGCGGGGAGGAGCTGCTCGTCCAATACGGCGCAGACTATTGGCGATTCCATGCGACCACAGGAGTTAAAGGGAGACAGAGCAAGACTTCGCTCGCACGGCGCAAACGGAATGCGGTGGAGCGGAAGCAGTCGCAGCAACAGAGGATTCGGCCACCGCAGTCTGAGAATGAGCGGGGAGCGCGCGGCGATCAGGACGATCGGGGCCGGCGCTTTAAGTCCGTGCTCGCCACCCTCGGACTGGCGCCGCTGAATGCGGGCGCTGCAGAGGCGAGTAGAGTAGAGCCAACGAGGCAGCTACGGCCAACGGCGAGTCGCCGGAGCGCACGCGCAGCAGATGCTGCGGCGTCGGCTCAGCGGACGAAGGACTCGGCCAGAGCGGGGAGGAGCGAGCCAGAGGCACAGGCGGCTCGACCGGCGGCAGAGGCCGCGGTAAGCGCGCAACAAAGCTCCCCGCCACAGGAACGAGAAGCAACGACGCGCGAGACACTCGTGCGGGCGCTGCGCAGAACAGCAGCAGCTGACGAAGAGTATCAGCACTGGCTCGAGGAGCCGCCGCCGAACACGCGAGTTGAAGAAGGGCTGCTGTTCGGGGCGAAGGGACAGATCCGAGTCCCCAAGGACGCGGCGCTGCGGACGCGCATCCTGGCGGAGCTGCACGACGCAGCCACAGGCGCGCACGCGGGACGGGACCGCATGCTGGTTGCCGCGCAGCAGCGGTTCGAATGGAACGGCATGGCCGGCGATGTCGAGCGATACGTGTCGACGTGCGACGCGTGCCAGCGGAACAAGCACAGCAAGCAGCTGAAGCCGGGCTTGCTCATGCCGCTGCCGCTGCCCGAGGATCCGTGCGTGCACTGGACGACAGACGCCGTGAGTGGTCTACCGAGAACGAAGCGCGGCTTCGACGCCATTCAGGTGTATGTAGACCGGCTGACGAAGCTGAAGCGCTTCGCACCGGCGCACACCTCCGACGGATCGGTGCAGCTGGCCAACACCACGCTGCGCGCCATCATCGGGCCGCATGGCATGCCCAAGAGCATCGTGAGCGACCGCGATCCGCGCATCACGGCCCGATTCTGGAAGGAGTTGTCGCGGGTGTTGGGCAGCGAGGTGAATCTGTCAACCGCGCAGCATCCGCAGTCGGACGGGCAGTCAGAGCGCGAGATTCAAACGCTTATCACAGCGCTGCGCAGCTACGCCAATGCGATGGGTAACGACTGGGACGAATACCTGCCAGCGCTCGAATTGGCATTCAATAGCAAACAACAGGCGTCGACAGGCGCAGCGCCCTTCACGCTCGTATACGGCACGGAGGCGCGGCTGCCGATCGACTGCGCCCTGGACGAGGCGAAACCACCGACAATCCCAGCAGTCGCAGACCGCGCAGAGCGCATGCAGAAGGCGATGAATCAGGCGCGCAGTCAGGTAGAAATCGCACAGGCGAAGCAGAAGCGCTTGGCGGATCGCCATCGACGGTTGATGGAACTGAAGGCCGGCGACGAGGTGCTGCTGGCGACCGAGGGGCTGCAGCTGCGCAGCGGCATGCACAAGCTCACCGCGCGCTACATTGGCCCGTTCCGGGTGATCGGCAAGGTAAATGACAACGCTGTGACACTAGAGCTGCCGCAGTTGCTGGGTGCGCTGCACCCCACTTTCAACATCTCACGGTTGAAGCTATATAGGAACGGAAGCGCGCAGTTCCCCGACCGCCCACAACGTCTGCACCAGCCGCCGGCTGTGGGTGCGGACACGAATGGAGTGGCAAGTTACGAGGTCGAGGCGGTCGTCGCTCAGCGCGGCCGCGGCGCGCAGCGAGAGTTGTTGGTACGCTGGAAGGGTTACGGCGCAGAGCATGACGAATGGCAGCGTCGCAGCGAACTCGTCCAGACCGTGCCGCGAGCAGTCGCAGACTTCGACGCGCTGCAGCAAGGCGGGTCACCGCTAGCACTGCAATGTGCATTCGAGCAGCTGCTAGCGATGCTCGCGCGGCCAACCAGTCGGCGCATGTCAACAGAAGCGGGCCGAGGTTGGCCTAAGTCAGGTCTATGAGGGAGTCAGTGGCTGTCAGAGGACTGAAGCCAAGCTGAGCGGGGAGGATGTGACAGGCCGCGCTGCAGCAAGGCCTATCACAGGCATATATGATATAATATTGTCTGGTGTATTTGTATGCATTATAATTATAGTTA
>CAIXAA010000460.1 GCA_903917305.1 uncultured Myxococcales bacterium
CTCTTTGGCCGTCTCAATCATGGCCGGGCGGAACGACTTCTTGAGCTTGAGCAGCTTGTCGAACTTGGCGCGCGTGCGGCTCTCCACGTGCAACGCCGTGGGGCGCTTGATCTCGCCGTCGATCAGCTGGTCGCTGAAGTCGTAGAAGCGCGCCTTGTCGTCCTTGTCCGCCGCGTGACCGTGCGCCGGCATCAGCGCGACCAGGGCGAACGTACCGAAGCTCAGGGCGATCGTGCGAAAGGTGCGGCTCATGGTGCTCTCCAACGAGACAAGGTGCTTGGCCTACTCTAGCGGGTCATGGGCAGGCCACGCAACCGCTTGTTGCGTGCGCGCCTTGCGATTCGGCTACTTCGGCGCGGGCGTCTCCGCCGGCTTGGCGTCCGGCGCCTTCTCCGCCTGCTTCGGATCCTTGGCCTCTTTCTCCAGCTGCATGCCGCCCTTGATGGCGTCGATGCGGCTGGTGATGGCCAGGATGTTCTTCCACAGCGTCGTCTGCGCCTGCTCCTTGGCCACCAGCGCGGCCTTCTGCTTGGCCCAGTCCGGCGGCGCCTTCTTCGGCATCGTCGCCCACTTCGTCTTCAATTCACTGCGCATCGCGTCCAGCTCGAGCTTGACGGCGTCCACCTGCGGCAGGTTCGCGGCCTTCAAGTAGCGCTCCCAATAGGCGATCGACTTCGGACCATCGTTGAACGGCGCCTTGTTGTAGATGAGGGCGAGCCGGACCATGATCGCCACGCGGCTCGGATCCTTCGCCAGCACGCGCTCGTAGATCTCGGCAGACTTCTTGGGCTCGCGCTTGCCTTCCAGCGTCAGCGCGTAGCCGGTCAGCGCCTCCAAGTTGTCGGGCTCCAACTTGAGCGCCGCGCCGTACTGCCGGTCCGCATCGCGATAGTTCAGGTATTCCAGGTAGATGGCGCCAAGGTTCATGCGCGCCGAGATGCTCGACGGCGCCAGGCGCACCGCGCGCTCGAACGCCACGACCGCCTTGGGCAGATCGCCGAGCTTGACGTACGCCAGGCCAAGGTTGGCCAGCGCCTCGGGATTCGCCGGATCGAGCGCCAGCACCTTCTCTTCCAGGATCCACCGCGCGATGTCGAGCTTGCCCAGCTTCAGGTTGATCAGGCCGCGGATGTTCAGCGCGATCGTGTCCTCGCGGTTGTTGCGCAGCGCCGTCTTCACGAAGCCTTCGGCCAGCTCGAACTCGCCGGTCTCCAGGTAGTAGAGGCCCAGCGCGACGTTGGCCATCGTGTTGTCCGGATCCTGGCCGCGAATCGACTCGGCGACGCCCTTGGCCTGCTCGCGCAGCGCCTTGGCCTTGTCCAGTTCACCGGCTTCCTCGAGGCGGCGCGCCTGCGCCAGCCAGGCACGGGCGATGTAGCCCTGCGCGGAAAGCTGCAGCGACTTCTCGCGATCGTCGTTCGGCGCGATCGACTTGGCGGCCTCGTACGTGCTGATGGCGTCCTGGTAGCGGCCCATGCGCTCATACGCCATGCCGAGGTTGAAGTAGGCCTCGTAGAAGCGCTTGTCCGTGTCCGCGGCGCGCTTGAACGAGTCGGTCGCGGTCTTGTAGTCCGGGCCGCACTTGTCGCAGCGGCCATCCGCCGTCGTGCACTGCGCCGGGCACTTGTAGCCGCTGCACTTGCCGCTGCTCGGGTCCACGTACTCGCCGACCTTGCAGGGACCCGCGCCGTCCGACTTGCCGCTCTTGAGTTCGGAGCCCATGCACTCGCGCACATCCAGGCTGCAGCCATCGCTGCCCGGCTTGCAGCGGATGATCTGCACGTTCGCCGCGCCGGCGATCGGCTTGCCGCCCGCGTCGACCTGCGGCGCCGCCGCGATCTCCTTGACCCAGTCGCCGCACCAGCGCGGTCCACCGGCCAGCTCTTCCTTGGTGCAGTCGTAGGTCTCGAGCTCGCACGTCAGGTCGCGGATGCCGCCATTCCACGGCTCGCACGGCACTTCCTCGTTCTTCTTCTCCATCTGGCCGGGGATCGGCTTGCCATCCTCGCCGATGGCCGGCACTTCCTTCTCCACGGTGCGCGTGAACTTCGCGCAGCGCGTCAGGTTGCACGACTCCGGGTTCTCGATCGCCACCGACGCGCACGTCGGCGGGGCGATGCGCACGCACTCCTTGCCCAGCGAGACGAAGCCGGGCTGGCAGCACTCGCCATTCTCCAGCAGCTGGTGCGGGTTGCACTTGGGCAGCTTGCGCAGCGCGGCGGCGAGGCCTTCGCGCATCGCATCCTGCGCCTTGTCGGAGATGCCTTGCAGGTACTCGACTTCCTGCGCGTGCGCGCCGGCCGGCATCAGTGTCATGACGAGCGGCGTCGTCAGGCCGGCAAGCAGGGGCAGCAAGCGGAAGGTCTTGGCA
>CAIXAA010000461.1 GCA_903917305.1 uncultured Myxococcales bacterium
GCCACCGGGTCGTCGGCGTCGGCAACATCTATGCGAGCGAGGCGTGCTTTCGGGCGCGCGTCCATCCGCTGCGCGCCGTCAACGACCTGGATCTCCAAGATTGCGACCGGTTGGTGGCGTCCGTGCGTACCGTGCTGGAAGACGCGATTGCCGCCGGCGGCTCGACGCTGCGCGACTTCGTGGGCGGCGACGCGAAGCCTGGATATTTTCAGCAGCAATTGGCCGTCTACGGTCGCGGCGGCGAGCCGTGCCAGGCTTGCGGAGCACCGATCGAGCGCTTCGTCCTGGGAACGCGCGCCACCTACTGCTGCCCGAATTGCCAGGTGTGACGGCTACTTCTCGCGCGCTCCCCGTTCCTCGAACGCCTTGACCGCGCCGGATGCCTTCGACCCGAGCTCGCTGGCCTTGGCACCGAGCTCCTTGGCGGTCTCGCCGGCATCTCCCGCCGCCGCTTTTGCCTTGTCGAACGAGACGATGCCGAGCAAGTAGGCCACGCCGCCGAGCGCGAGCGTCGTCACCACGACCGTCACGACGATCTGCTTGGTCAGCCGGAACAGCGCGATCGCCGCGACGAGCACGAGACCCATGAGGATGAACCCGCGCACCGTGATTTCGCCGAAATGGAATGCGTCCACGCGTCTCTCCTGCACCGCGCCATGACGGCCGCGCGCCGTTCGATCCTAGGATTTCGGCTCGGAGCGCGCCAGTTCCGCGACGATGACGGGCTTGCCGCGCTCCTTGAGCACCGCGACGTCACCCGCAGCTTGGGCTTGCGCCAGCGCGAGGAAGCCAAAGGGCGAGCCGGGCACCGCAATGTCGTCGCTCGCATCCAAGCTCGCGAAATCGTGGACGACCACGAACAGGCCGCGCGCCAGCCCGCCCTTGTGGAACTGCCCGGTGGAGTGCAGGTAGCGCGGGCCGAACTGGACCGTCACCGCCGCGGCCGTCTGGCGCTGCAGCGATTCGCGCAACGCTTCAAGCCGTTGCTGGTTCTGCATCGTCGGCGGCAGGTAGCAGAGCACCGCGAGGTAGTCGTCGGCGCTTTGGGCTTCCAGCTCCGGGCGCAGGGCTGGGCCCAGCTCCGCCAATTGCGCAATCGAGACGCGGCGATCCGGCTCGGCCGGCTGCCGTGAACCGTCCAGCAGCGCGCCCGTCGCCGCCTTGGCCGCGCCCACGTCCGGCTCATCGAACGGGTTGATTTGCAGCAGCCAGCCGGCGATCGCCGTCGCGAACTCCCAGCGAATGACTTCAGTCCACAAATCCGCGGCTTCCGGCATGACCTCCTGGGTCACCGGGACGCCGGCCTCTGTCGCCCGCGCCGTGAAGTCGTCGTCCGGATGGACGAACGTCGTCAGGCTGACCACAAGCGCGTGCTCGAGCTTGGCCGCGAGCGCGTCGCCCGTGCCCTCGACACCGCCCGGCACCGGCAGCACGCCCTTGCCGTGCTTGCCTGTCGACTCGCCGACCAGCTGCTCGATCCACGCCGCAAAGCCGCGCACGTCCTTGCCGAGCGACAGGCGCATCTGCCAGCGCCCGCTCTCGCTCGCCGCGGCCAGCAGCGCGCCCAGGTTCGCGCCGGGATTGAGCTTCGGATCCTCCTCGCGGCACGCGTCCAGCATGTCGCCCATGCGCTGCAGGGCGTCGGTGAGGACGGCGCCCGCGAGCACGGCGGGCACGAGGCCAAAGAGGCTGCCCGCCGAGAAGCGTCCGCCGATGTCCGCGGGATTGAGGAAGATTTCGCGAAAGTGCTCGGCCTTTGCCAGGGTCTCCAAGCCGGAGCCGGGATCGGTGATGGCGACGAAGTGCTGGCCGTCGTTGAACTGCAAGCGCAAGGCCCGGTACAGGCTCAAGGTTTCCACCGTGCCGCCCGACTTGGTAGCGACGACGAAGAGGGGCTTGCCGGTCTTGCACCACGCGAGCGCTTCGGCGACCGCGTGCGGATGCGTGCTGTCCGCGATGCGCACGGGCAAGCCGCGCCGGCCGCGCAGGTGGCGGCCGATGACCTCGGGCCACAGGCTGGAGCCGCCCATGCCCAGAACCAGCACGCGATCATAGCCTTGCCTCTCGACGACGCGCGCCAGGACGGTGAGGCGCTCGATGTGGTCGCGCATGACTTGCAGGCAGAACAGCCAGCCGAGGCGGTTGCGCACCGCTTTGGCGACCGCGGGATCGGCGGAGTACAGGGTGCCGTCGCGCTGCCACAGACGCTGGACCGCCTTTTCGCGGGTGAGCGTGGCAAAGTGTGTGTCCATGCGGGCTTCGAGACTGCGGGTCGCGGTGTCCATGGGGAGGCTCCTTGGTTGGGCGCGATGGTACAGCAGATCGGCGGGAGCGTCAGCCTGACCGCGCATCTGGGCTCGACAGCGTGAGGGCGCGCACGCAAGCTCCTGCCCTGCAGCCAACGGAGTCCGCCCATGATGCAGCGCCGCGTTCAGGTCCACGTGCTCGTTTCGGGAGAGGTGCAGGGCGTCGGCTACCGGTTCAGCACGCAGCGTCAGGCGACCGCGTGGGGACTGCGCGGCTGGGTGCGCAACCTGCCGGACGGCAACGTCGAGGCCGTGTTCCAGGGACCGGAGGCAAGCGTCGACGCGATGGTGGCGTGGTGCAAGCAGGGGCCGCTGCGCGCGTCCGTGGTGGAGGTCGTGGCGGCGCGGCAGCCGGTCGAGGCCTTCGAGGGGTTTGACGTGCGGAACTGACGGCCCATGCAACCGGAGCCGGAACCCGAGCCGGAACCGGAGCCCGAGCCGGAACCGGAGCCCGAGCCGGAACCGGAACCCGAGCCGGAGCCGGAACCCGAGCCGGAACCGGAAACGCCATGTGCGCAAGCACGCAGCGTAGCGGACCCGCAGGCGTCCGCCCACCCGAGCCGCTGCCGACCTTCCTTGCCCAACCGCTGCGCTTGCCCTACATTCCCCCGTGCCAACGGAGGCCTCCCCATGCACCGACGATCCTTCCTGATTCTCGCCACGATTCTCGTCACCGCCTGCGGCAAGGGCGGCAGCAGCAGCGGCGGTGGCGCCTCGGGCGGCGACCCGACGCTCGTGAAGATCATCAGCAGCTTGCCGCGCACCGGCAGCGCCAACGCCCAGACGACGACGATGGTCAACGGCATCAAGATGGCCATCGAGGAGACCGGCGGCAAGGTCGGCAACTTCCGCCTCAGCTACGAGGACTGGGACGACGCCAGCGCCAAGAAGGGCGACTGGGA
>CAIXAA010000462.1 GCA_903917305.1 uncultured Myxococcales bacterium
CGCAAGCGCATCTTCGAGGAGATCGAGCCGATCCTGGCGCAGTAGCCGCCGCCCTTCCTGCGCCAGCGCCGCCAGTTCTGGTTGCGCCGGCACCGGCTCCGTCGTAGCTTTCGCGCTCCGCGGCGCCTGCTGCCGCTTGGACTTCGCCATGACCCAGCCACCCGGCCTCGACAACCTCTTCATCGGCATCGCCGGACTCATCGGCGCGGGCAAGTCGACGCTCGCCACCGCGCTCGGCCGCCACATGGGTCTGGACGTCTACTACGAGCCCGTCGAGGACAACGAGTACCTGGCCGACTTCTACCGCGACACGGCGCGCTACAGCTTCGCGACGCAAATCTACTTGCTGAACAGGCGCTTCCAACAGCACCAGGAGATCATCTGGCGCGGCCGCCCGGCCATCCAGGACCGCACGATCTACGAGGACGCCATCTTCGCGAAAATGCTGAGCGAAACCGGGCTGATGGAGCCGCGCGACTTCCGCACGTACGTCCAGCTGTTCAAGCACATGTCGAACTTCATGTGCAAACCCAGCGCGATCATCTACTTGGACGTCAAGCCCGAGCGCAGCATGGAGCGCATCAAGGAGCGCGCCCGCGGCGTCGAGACCGGCATCTCGCTGGAGTACCTGCAGGCGCTCTACAATGAATACGAGAACTTCGTGATGGATATCTCGCGCCGCGTGCCGACCATCCGCGTGTCCTGGGATCAGTACCGCGACGTCGAGGAGATGGCGGAGGTCATCCAGCGCGAGTACATGAATGCGACGTTCCTGCGCGAGGTTCAAGCGTGGCAGGGTCCGTGAGCAGGTAATCCAGGAGCGCGGCCAGACCGCCCATGTGCTGCGCCGCGGTCCCTAGGAAGTCGGCCGGTTCCGCCGTCAATCCCTCGCGTTGCAGCACATCGGCCAGGTGGCCCGCCTGGCTCTTGCGCAAATTGCACCACACCGCCTTGAGCAGCACCGCGCGCTCCGGCTGCGCCAGCAGGTCGAGCGAGCGCTGGTTCCACGCCAGCAGTACGTCGTCCGGGCGCGCAAAACCCTGCCACTGCTGGAGAAACGCCGACTCGTCCAGCGCGGGCGCCGTGTCCGGCAGCCCGAGCCGCGCGCGCTTGCGCTGGTCCGTCACGGGATCGTGGGCGATGAGGCACTCGAAGCGCTCCCCGGTCGCGGGCCGCAAGGCGCACACCTGGATGGGCCGCGCCGCCCTGCCCGGCCCGACCGTCTCCACCCGCAAAAGCACATGGTGTTCCGTGGCTTGCGTCAGCAGCGGCGGCAGGCGCTTGGGCAGCGCGGCCTTGGGCGCCCAGCGCCGCACGCGGCGCACCGCGGACTTGTCGATCTGCGTGTCGATCATCGCGTCAAAGGCCTGCAACAACTGGGGAAAGCCGGCCGTCTCCGGCTCCAGCCGCGCCAGCGTCGCCACGATGGCCTCCAGCGTCGAGAGGTAGTGCACCTGCGGCTCGCGGCGGATGCGGTAGCGGCTCGGCGCCGGCTCCGCCAGGTAGAGGTGCGGCAAACCTTGCAACCACGCGTTGTTGCGCATCAGCGCCGTGACCTGGTGCCACGTGCCGTCGAGCACGATCAGCGTGGACGGGCGCTCTGCCGCCGGCAACGACTCGATGGCCCGGGCGTGGGCACTCGGAAACAGAAGCGCCGTATTTTCATGCGGATGAGACGCAAGCTTGGACGGCTCGCCCGACGCGGGATGGTTCACTTCCACGGCGCAGTTCGTCAGGCCCAGGTGGGCGAAGCGCACGGTGCCGATGGGCCGGTGGCGCTCGCGCGGGTGCTGCAGGATGTGCACGTGCGTCCGGTTGTCGACCTGCGGCAGGCTGGCGCAGATGCAGACGCTGGCAGGCTTGACGCAGCGGTAGCAGAAGGCGCGGGGTTCGGCGGTCATCCAGCTACCGCGCCACGAGAATCGTCACGTAGAACGCGGGCATGCCCTTCTCGATCCCGACG
>CAIXAA010000463.1 GCA_903917305.1 uncultured Myxococcales bacterium
CAGGTCGGCGCGGGCGAAGCGGCCGATCCACACGGCGAGCGCCACGGTGAGTGCCAGCCCGAACCAGCGCAAGGCGACGGATTCCGGGCTGCTGGCGACGCCGCTCAGGTCGACGCGCTGCGCCGAGGCGGCAAACATCCCGCCGGCGTAGCCGTAGACGGAGGTCCACGGCAGGCCGCCCAGCGTCACGGCGACGGCGAATTGCCAAGGTTTGAGAACTGTCAGGCCCGAGAGGTAGGATAGCAGCCCGTAGTTCATCACCGGTGAGAGCCGCAGCCCAAGGATGATGCGAAAGCCGCGCGCGTCGATGCTGGCGGCAAGAGATGCCAGGATTTCGCGGCTTTGCAGCCAGGCGCGCACGTGGCGGCCCAACACGCGGCGCGAGATCGTGAAGTTGATGAGGCCGCCGAGCGTGGCACCGCCGAGCGCGAGCGCGGTGCCTTCGACGCCGCCAAAGACGTAGCCGGGGATGAGCGTGAGCGGGCCGACCGGCACGAACAGCGGGCACAACAAGGCGATTCCGACCACGACGATGCCGCGACCCCACCAGCCGGCCTGCCGCAGCCAGGCGATGACCTGCGCGATCGGATCCGGACCAAAGGGCTCGAGGACGTAGATCAGCAGCGCGGCTGCGAGAGCGATGGCGAGCAGGCGCCAGCCCAGGCCCATGAGACGGCCGATGACGCGCGGATCCGGCGGCGGCTCGGCGACGCGCACCACTTCCGGGCCAGCGGCCTGCTCGACGACGTCGTAGACGATGGCGCCGCTGTCGCGGGGCGGGCGCCAGGACGGATCCGGCGGCAGCAGTTCGACATCGTTGGATTCATTGCGGACTTGGGACATGATCCTTCCGTGCGCTCACAACGGCAGGCGCGGCAGGCCGATCGCCTCGCGCAGGCGGTCCAGCACCGGCCGTCCAATGGCGCGCGCCCGCCGTGCGCCATCCGCGAGGATCGCCTCGAGCGCCGCCGGGTCCGCCATCAGCGCCTCGTAGCGCGCCCGCTGCGGTGCGAAATGCGCCTCGGCCAGCGCCAGCAGCTCGAGCTTCGCGTGGCCATAACCAAAGTTGCCACCGCGGTATTTCACCGCCAGCGCCGCCTGCTGCTCAGGCGTGGCAAAGAGCGCGTGCAGGGCAAACACGTTGCAAGTCGTTGGATCCTTGGGCTCTTCCAGCGGCGTCGAGTCGGTCTTGATGGCCATGATGCGCTGCTTGAGGAGCTTGGGCGGCGCGAACACCGGAATGTAGTTGTCGTACGATTTCGACATCTTCTGGCCGTCGATGCCCGGCACCACGGCGCTGTCCCTCTGCACGATGGCCTTGGGCCGCTTGAGCTGGCGGCCGTCCCACGGCGCTTCGTCGTCCACCGTGCCGCCGGCCGGCGCGCCGAGGAAGGCGACGTTGAAGGCCGTCGCCATATCACGCGCCATTTCGAGGTGTTGCACCTGATCCTTGCCCACCGGCACGACGTCCGTGTCGTACAGCAGGATGTCCGCCGCCATCAGCACCGGGTAGCTGACCGTGCCGAGGTTGATCTCTTTTCCCTTGGCTTTCGCGTCCTTGTAGCCGTGAGCGCGCTCGATCAGGCCCATGCCGGTCACGCACGACAGAAGCCACGTCAACTCGAGCACTTCCGGCACGTCGGATTGGCGCCAGAGGATCGACTGCGCCGGGTCCAGCCCGCACGCGATCATCGTCGCGGCAATGCCGTGGCTGTCGCGCCGCATCGCCACGGGGTCGCGCACGGTCGTCAACGCATGGAGATCCGCGATGAAATACATGGCGTCATGGTGCGCGGCCAGCTCGACGGCGGGGCGGATCATGCCGAAGTAGTTGCCCCAGTGGGGCTGGCCGGTGGGCTTGATGCCAGAGAGGCTGCGCAGGCGTGGGACGCTCATCCGATTTCCTTGAAAGTACGGGCTACTGCGCAGCGGGCTCGAC
>CAIXAA010000464.1 GCA_903917305.1 uncultured Myxococcales bacterium
CGGCCCGTCTGCACGACGGCGCCCAGGCAGGTGTGCGGACCGCAGCGAAAGGCCTCCAGATCGTCGATCCACGGCGCCGGAACCTTCCGTGTTCCTTGCTGGGTCTGCCGCAGCAGCGCATCGTTGCCCGCCACCCACGCCGGGGGGCCGTGCTGGACCGGATCGCCCAACTGCGCATTCTGCAGGTCGATCGGCGCAGACCACAGGCTGCGCTGGCCGCCGATGCCGTGGGTCCAGTACAGGCGGCCATCGCCGGGCAGCACCGGGCTGCTGACGAGATCGCCGATGCTCTCCGACTGCCACAGCACGCGCGCTTCGGTCGTGCCCCCGGTTTGCGCAACTGCGAGCCCGGCTTGCAGATCGAGCAGGTGCAGCTCCGCGCGGCCCTCGCGCACGGCGACCGTCACCAGCCAGCGCCCGCTCGGGTCGATCGACGGCGCCCGCGCCCGCAGTCCGCTGGTCAGCCGCAGCGCCCTCGTATGCGCGCCGTGGCCGAGCGGAACCGCCACGATCTCGCGAAACAGGTACACGCGGCGCACACGGCGACTCTCGGTGAACACCAGCCAGCAGCCGTCGGGCGTGACCATCGGCTCGTCGCAGTCGAGCTGGCAGCGGTGCAGCAAATCCGCCTTGCCGCTCGCGATGTCGATGCGCTCGATGCGCTGGAAGCTGTCGCGCGGCAGGTGCGCGACCACGACGGAGCGGCCATCCGGCCACGCGCGCACGCGGCCGCGCCACTCGCCATCGCTGGTGAGACGGCGACCGTCGCCCGAAGTGGCTAGACTGCTTGCGACATCTGCGCCGGTGCCGGCCAGGATCTCGGCGCGCACGCGCTCGGTCAGGTGCTCGCGCGCGTCCTGCCAGAGCCGCGACAGGCTCGCACCGAACGCGCTGCGGCTGACGCCCTGGATGCCGTAGGCGACGACGCGCGCGCCGTAGTCCGCGAGAAAACTGCGGATCGCCTCCTGGCCGCGCGTGCGCGCGATGTCGTCGAGCAAGACGCTGCCGAACAAGTACCAGCCGTTGCCGCGCGGCCAGCGCAGCGGATCGCCTGTCAATTGGCTAAGTTCCGGCAACGTCCCGTCCAGCACCGCCGCGCGCAGCATGGCCAGGTACACCGGGCTGTCGACCCGCCCGCCGCTGCCCGCCACCGCCACGTCGCCGCCGGTGTGCCGCGTCTCGATGTGCACCGCGAGCCCTTCGACGAAAAAGCGCGGCAGCAGCATGTTCGGCAGGAAGCGGCGCCCGAAGATCCAGTTGCCGGCCGCCGGCAGTCCGGAGACATCGCTCAGGTGCAGGATGTGCGTGTATTCATGGAACAACAGCGCGCGCAGCCAATCGCCGTGGTCGCCGAGATCGCCGCCCGGCTCCGGCGGGTAGGCCTGCAAGTGCACGTGATCGTAGGGAAGTGGCGTCGCGAAGCCGTTGGCCGAATCGGCGAAGTCGTCGATCGTCAGCTGCAGCGGTTCGTCCGGCTTGTAGTTGAACAGCGGCTCAAGGGTGCGTTTTGCATCCTGGAACACCGCCGCCGCCCGGCGCGCCAGGGGCTCCAGCTGCGAAGGATAGTGCACCTCGATGCCGGGACCGCGCAGCGTGCGCCAGTGGATCGTCCCGTCGCCCGCCAGCGCCGGCCGTGCAACCGCAAGCAGCAGCATGAGCAGCACAATCTGGCGCAGACGATGGGCCAAGCGCGGCCTCCGCTAGGGCTGCAGCGCGCGAACTTCCGCCAGTTGGCGCGCGAGGTGCGGCGGCAGCTCAGCGTAGACGTCCTCGAACAGCGACGCCAGCGGCGGCGGCGGCAGCCCTTCGACCTGGGCGAGCACGCCGCGCACCTCCTCGTCGTACTGCACCGCCATGCGCTGCGCTTCGCCGTCCTCCAGCACGCCGCGCTGCTGCAGGTATGTGGAAAGACGAACGATCGGGTCGCGTTGCTGCCATTGCAGCGTCACGGCTTCGTCGCGGTAGCGGCTCGGATCGTCCGAGGTCGAGTGCGCGCCGACGCGGTACGTCACCGCCTCGATGAACACCGGCACGCCGCCGGCGCGCACCGACGCCGCCGCAGCCCGCACCACGCGCAGCACCGCCAGGGCATCGTTGCCGTCGACGCGCACGCCCACCAGACCATAACCCAGCGCCTTCACAGCGAGAGTCGGCGCAGCGGTCTGCTTTTCCACCGGCGTCGAGATCGCCCACTGGTTGTTCTGGCAGTAGAGAATCAGCGGCAATCCCAGGCCTTTGGGCCGCATCACGCCGGCGCTCGTCATGGCGACGTGGAAATCGCCTTCGCTCGTCGCGCCATCGCCGATCGCGCCGAAACACAGCGGGCGATCCGGCGCGTCATGCGCCAGCGCCATGGCGTACGCCGTGCCCACCGCTTGCGGCATCTGCGTGGCCATCACCGAGGAAAGCGTCACGAAGTTGTGCTGCCGCGAGCCGTAGTGGCAGGGCATCTGCCGGCCCTTTGTCGAGGTATCGTCCTTGTTTCCGAGACATTGCGACAGGTACGTCCACAGCGGATAGCCGCGGTGCAGCGCCATGCCGCCCTCGCGCAGCGCCGGGTGAATCCAATCGCGCAGTTCCAGCGCCTGGGCCGGCGCGATCGTCGCTGCCTCCTGGCCGGTCGCCGCGCCGTAAAAACCAATGCGGCCTTGGCGTTGCAGGCCGAGCATCCGCTCGTCGATCGCGCGCTGGCGAATCATCGAGCGCAGCATGGACAGCGCGTCTTCGTCGGCAACACCCGTGCCGTTTTCCAGCGTGGCGTCGGGCGCGATCGGCGCGCCGTCGGGTGCCAGCACGCGGAACGTGCCGAGCATGGCGGCGGTGTCGTCGGCGGTGAAGCGGGGGAAGGGCGCCGAGGCGCTGGCGTCGGCGATCAGGGTCGGGAAGGTCATGGCGAACCTGGAGGTGGCGGGCATTGCGGGTCCGCGGCATTGTCGCGGTTGTCGGGCTCGGCAGCAAGGGCGATGGACGCTGGCCAGCGAAGTGGAGCAGACTTCGCCGGAACCCGAGCCGGAACCGGAACCCGGAACCGGAACCGGAACCCGAGCCGGAACCGGAACCCGAGCCGGAACCGGAACCGGAACCCGAGCCGGAACCGGAACCCGAACCGGAACCCGAACCGGAACCCGACCCCGACCCTGCCGCAGAGACCCATGCCGCCTCGCCTCACCCGCACTGCCGCCCCGCTGACCCACGCCTTGCTGTTCCTGGCAGCGTTGGCTGCCGGCGTCGCGCTCGGCCGTGTCCTCGCCCTCGAAGCGCCGCGCCTGCGCCCCGATGTCGCGCTGCGCCTGGCCGCCCTGGCGGCCTTGCCGTTGCCGTTGGGCCTTTTGCGCCTGCTGACGACGCCGCCCCATGCCGCTGCGCGCCGCTTCCTCGGCGAGCCGGCGCCGGCCCTGCTGACCCGCTCCCTGCGCGCGGCCCTGCTTTGGATCGCAGAGGCGCTGATGGTTCCCGTCGGCATGTTGATCGCGGCGCAGTTCACGCCGGATTGCGCCGAGGACCTCCAGCGCGGCGCGGCGCTCGTCGCGATGGCCGTGCTGCTCGCCGCGGGGCTGGGCACCGCTGGGCTGCTGCTGGCGCTGCGCACCGTCGCGCGTGGCCCCTCGGCGCTGTGGGCGAGCCTGACCGGCGGTGGCGCGTTCGGCCCTGCCCAGGCCGCGCCGCTCCTGTATGCGCCGGCGTTCGCGCTCGTGGCGGCGCTGCTGCCGTCCGCCTTGCTGTCCGCGGTGTGGGGCGCGAAGGCTGCGCTCCTCACGCCGCAAGTCCTCGTCTTCTCGGTGCTGGCGGCCCTGTGCTGCGCGCTCTGGGCCGCACGCCGCGAGGTGCATGCCGTGCGCCCGCTGCTGCAGGAGGCCTTGCTCGCCGTGGAAGAAGCCCACGCCACGCCCTTTGCCCAAAGCCAGCAACTGCCGGAGCCGCCCGGCTGGTTGATGCCCGGCCCGCCGGAGCCCGCGCTGCGCCTGCTCGCCCGCGCCTGGCTGCGCGATCGCCCGGGGTCCTGGCTGACGACCGCGCTGCTGGTGGGGCTGACGCTGCTCCTGGCGCGACGGCCCGCCGAGCCCTTGGCGCTGGCGTGCGCGGCGGCCGCGATCGCCCTGTACAGCACGGTGCGCGCCGTCGCGGCGGAGCACGAGCCGGCGCACCTCGCCGCGCAATGGCTGGGCGCGACCGGGCTGCTGCTGCACCGCGCCATCCTGCGGCTGGGTGTCGGGCTGGCGGTGCCGGCGCTGGCGCTCCTTGCGCTGGCGGTCGCGACCGGTGCGTGGATCGCCGTGCCTGTGGGCGCTTTGGCGGGTGTGGCGCTCGGCGCGCTTGCCTTGCTGCTGCCGCCCTGCTGGCTCCCGCGCCTTCGCAAGCGCCTGCCGGTGCTGGCTCTCGTGATGACCAGCGTCGCCATCGCCTGGGCAGGCACCGTCCCTTCCGCTGGATCCACTGCGCAAAGCCGCGCCGGGGAGGCTCCATGACCTCGATCGCCGATCCGATCCTGCGGGCTCGCGGCCTGCACAAGCGCTATGGCACCCAGGAAGTTCTGCGCGGCGTCGATCTCGACCTAGCGCGCGGCCAGGTGACGGTCGTGCTCGGCGAGAACGGCGCGGGCAAGTCCACGCTCCTGCGCGTCCTGGCCGGCGATCTGCGCGCCGATGGCGGTGCGATCGCGATCGATGGGCAATCGCTGGCGGATCGTCCCGAAGCGGCGCGCGCGCGCCTCATCTACGTCGCCCAGGCGCCGCCGCTCGCCCCCTTGCTCACGCTGCGTGAACATGCCGAGGCGCTGTGCGCCTTTCGCGGCCTCGACGCGGCCAAGGCGCAGCCGGAGCTGGAGCGCCTCACCGCCGCCCTCAAGCTGGAGCGCGCCATCGACAAGCCGGTGCGCGCGCTGTCCGGCGGTATGGCGCACAAGGCCGCGCTTGTGCTGGCTTTTCTCGCGGATGCGCCGCTGATGATGCTTGACGAGCCGCATGCCGGCCTGGACGTGCGCTCGGCCCTGGCGCTGCGGGAGCTGATCGTGGAGCGGCGCCAGCGCGGCACGGCCCTCCTGCTCGCCAGCCACCTGGCCGAAGCGACGCTGGCGGTGGCCGATCGCGCGCTGGTGCTGCGCGCCGGGCGCATTGCGCTGGATCTGGATGCCCAGGCGCTGCAAGCCTTTGCCGGCGATGCCCGCGCCTTCGAGCATGCCGTGCTGGCGGCGATGGTCGGGCCCTAGAGACTTGACCAGTTATCCCACATCCTGCCACAAGCCGCTGAGCACATAGCAATTGTTGACGACGATGTGCCTGCGCAGGTCGAAGTTGTTCTTGTCCAGACCACGGTAGCGCGCCCGCGGCCCCTGAGTCTGGCCGA
>CAIXAA010000465.1 GCA_903917305.1 uncultured Myxococcales bacterium
ACGTCGACCCAAAGATGCTGCTCTATCCCTGGTACCGGCAGCGCGCCAGCCGCGAGCTGGGCTTGCAGGTCGCCACGCCGGAGCACCGCAACGTCGACACCGCGCACCTCGCCGAGCAGGTCCTGGCCGCCAAGCGGCCGCTCCTGCTGGCGGATGTGTTCAGCCAGGCGATCGTGCAGCGCTACGCGACCTATCCCATCGGGACGCTGATTCGCGTGCTGCCACCGGGAGAGACGCCGCCGGACCCGCTGCAGCTCGAGCAGTTGAACCTCGATTTGACGCAGCAATTCGACCGCAAGCACGGGCCGGCGGCGCGCGAGGATGGCTGGGCGCGGGAGCTGCAATCGAACTACGGCCGCCCGTGGTTCGCGCTGGGCGAGGCGTTCGACGCGGCCAGGCAGCCGGAGCGCGCCAGGCTCAACCGCAAGCGCGCCGAGGCGCTGGTCGCCATCGAGAGCAAATAGCGGTCAGGGCGTGTAGATCACGGCTTCGCCGTCAATCACCAGCGAGCCATCCTGCTTGCGGCACGTCGTCGCCAGCGTGACGAACGGCTTGTCCTCGCGGATCTTCACGACTTCCACGCGCGCGGTGATCTCGTCGCCGAAGAACACCGGCGCCACGAAGCGCAGGCTCTGCGACACGTAGACCGAACCCACGCCCGGCAGGCGCGTGCCCAGGAGCGTCGCAATCCCGCTCGCGACCAGCATGCCGTGCACCAGCCGCTGCCCGAAGCGCCCCTTCGCAGCCGCCTCCGCGTCGACGTGCACCGGGTTGTCGTCGCCCGTCAGCTGGGCGAACGCGAGCACGTCGGCTTGCTCATAGCGGCGCGATTGCTCCGCGAATTGGCCGACCTGCAGGGACTTGCGCTCCATTGGTGCTCTCCTTGTGCAGCAGCAGCGGCTGCTCATCGCTCCACGGCGCGGCGGCCGGCGTGGTCTGGATCTGGATTTCGCTCCACGTCACGCGCACATCGTCCTCTGCCGCCGCCACGTTCATCTGGTACGTGCGCCGGTTCGTCGCCTCGCGCGGCTGGGCGAGCAGCTGCAGCAGCGCCTGGCTCGCCTCGTGCGGCTCCAACATGCGCGGCTGCCAACGCCCGAAGACCTTGGGATTTTCCGCATACGCCTGCGTCATCCCCGTGCGCACGAACGGCAGCGCGACCGAGCACGCCGACACCAGGCTCGCCAACTTGCCCAAGTTCACCGCAAGGATGTTGGGATAGCTCAGCACGCCCCAGTTCGCCGCGACGTAGCCGGGCACGCCCGCACCCGGCTCGAAGGCCTGACGCGAGGAGATATACACGATTTGCAGCGGTTCTCCATCGTTCACCGCCTCGCCGGCCCACAGGTGCGTCATCGTCAGGAAGCCGTCGAGCTTGGTGTCCATCACGGCGCGCGACTGCTCCAGGCTGTCGACGAACAGCTTGCGAGCGCGCGCCCTGCGAGTGGCCGTGGACTCGCCCGGGATGACCGTCGGCGGCCGGCCGAGGATGTAGCCGCTCTCCGACAAACCGGAGTTGCAGATGACGACGTTCGGCGGGCGGCCTCCCATGCGGCGCATCACGTGGCTGCGCATCGCCCAGACCTCGCCAGGGTTCGTGACGTCGGCCTGCACGGGAAAGGCCTTGCCGCCGTTGGCGTTGATGAGGTCGACGGTGGCCAGGCCATCCTCGTAGCTATGGTGAAAGTGGACGCC
>CAIXAA010000466.1 GCA_903917305.1 uncultured Myxococcales bacterium
ATGTGCGCCTCGCGCCTGGCATGTCGCTGACCGAATCGGCGAAGCGCATGAATGAGATGGGCAACCTGCTCGCCAAGGAGCTGCCCAAGGGGACGGTCAAGCTGGTGCTGACCAACGTCGGCGCGCCGAACAACGCCCGCAGTGCGATGACGAGCCCCAACGCCGGACCGCACATGGGCTTCATCCGCCTGGCGCTGACCCCGCCGGAGGAGCGGACGCTGAGCCAGCGCGAACTGGCGGACCGCGTGCGTGCGATTCTCAACCGCGCGTATCCCGGCGTGGAGATGCTGCAGTGGCCGGGCGGGCTGGTGGCCAGCGTTTTTGCCAATGGCTACATCGCGCCGGTGGTGCTGGAGCTGCGCGGCGAGAACCTGGACGACCTCGACACCCAAGCCAAGGCGGTGGCGGAGGTGGCGCGGACGGTGCCGGGCGTGCGCGACATCTACCCGTCCCTGCAGATGGATTATCCCGAGATTCGCGTAGATACGAACCGCCACAAGGCCGGCCTCGTCGGCGTGACGTCGGAGGACGCGGCGCAGACGACGCTGGAGGCGACGCTGGGCAACATCAACCGGCCGAGCGTGTGGATCGACCCGAAAAACGGCCAGTCCTACTACGTGGTGACCTACTACGACGGCGCGGTCGTGCAAGATACCGATGCGCTTGGGCAATTGCCGGTCAAGATTTCCGCGTCGGGCAAGGCCGTGGCGCTGGGGGCGTATGCGGACATCCACCGCAGCGTCGGTCCCATCGCGGTCGAGCGCAACCAGCTGCAGCGCGCGGCGCATGTGCTGATGCAGACTGAGGGGCGCGATATCGGCAGCGTTTCCGCGGACCTGGAGAAGGCGCTCAAGGCCGATCCGCGCACGCAGCACATCAAGTTCAACTTCGTCGGGCAGGTGCAGTTGATGCGCACGACGTTCTCCGGCCTTGGACTCGCGCTGGCGCTGGCGGTGATGGTCGTGTTCATGATCATGGCGGCGCAGTTCAAGTCGCTGCGCTTGCCGTTCGTCATGCTGTTCACGATTCCCGTGTCGCTGGTCGGCATTGTGCTCGCGCTGATGGCGGCGGGGCAGGGCTTCTCGATCACGGCGCTGATGGGCATCCTGATGGTCATCGGCATCGCGGTCTCCAACGGCATCCTGCTGGTGGACGACGCCAACCGGCGGTTCAACGAAGGCGTCAGCGCGCGCGACGCCATCATCGCCGCGGCCCGCTCGCGCTTCGTGCCGATTGCGATGACCAGCCTGGCGACGGTGATCGGCCTGATTCCAACGGCGATGGGCCTGGAGCCCGGGTCGGAGGCCAACCAGCCGCTGGCGCTGGCCGTGGTCGGCGGCCTGACGTCGTCGACGTTCTTGTCGCTGTTCCTCGTGCCCGTGATGTTCCTGCTGTTCGCCAAGCGTGCAGTCCCTGAGGAAGCCCACGTGCCGCTCGCGGAGGTGAACGCATGATCGCAAGACTGCTGCTCTTTTCCGCGCCTCTGCTGCTCCTGGCGCCCGCCGCCCGGGCGCAGACGCCGCCGCCCGCAGAAGGGCCAGGCATCCAGGCGGTGACGCTCGATCAGGCGCTGGCTTTCGCCCGAACGCACCACGTCGATCTGGCGGTCGTCAAGGCACGTGTCGCCGCGGCGCGCGTGGATCTGGACGTGCCGGGCTCGCGCTGGCAGCCGACCGTCGGCGCGACCGGCCAGCTGTTTGGCTACACCGCCAACAACACGACGGCCAGCTACGTCGGGTCGCCGGTCGTCGATGTGCCGCGCGTCAGCAGCACGCGCCCCGTTGGCGGCATGGGCAACCTGGGGCCGCAACCCGCGACGCTGCTGGCGGTCGGTGTGCGGCAGCTGCTCTACGACGGTGGCTTGACCGCAGCGGAACAGGCGCTGGCCGACGCCGTGCTGCGGACGGAGACCGCCTCGGCGCGGACGGCGTGGCTGGACGTGTCGCTAGGCGTGGAGGAGTCGTGGTTTTCCGTGCAGGCGGCGCATCGCTTGCTGGCTACGGCGCAGCAGGCGCACACGCGCCAGCAGGCGCACCGCGACGTGGTCAACGCCTTCGTGCAGAAAAAGCTGAGGCCGATGGCGGATTTGACGCGGGAAGATGCCTTGCTGGCGCGCTACGAGGTCGACGTGCTGCAGGCGCAAGCGGGGCTCACGGTGACGCGGGCGCTGCTCGCGGCGGCGATGGGCGCGGAGGCGGATCAGGTGGATGCGGCAGGGAGTCCCGTGCCCCTACCGCCGTCGCCGAGCCTCGAGCTCGCGGTGCAGCGGGCGATTCGCCAGTCGCCGCGCTTGCAAGCCGCGGCGGCTCGGCTGGAAGCGCAACAGGCGCGCACCCACGTGGAAGAAGTGAAGCGCCGCCCTGAGTTGCATGCGACGGCGGGCGTCTCCGGTCAGGCGGGCGGGGCTCCGCCATCGAGTGGTGCGGCGCCGGCGCTCGGCGGTTGGCTGCCGGAGGTGCCGAACTGGTTTGCCGGCGTCGTGCTGAATTGGCCGATCTACGATGCGCACCAGAATGCCGTGATTGCCTCCTCTTCGGCGCACGAGGCGACGCTGGGCCGCGAGATCGAGGCTCTGCGGGAAGCGCGCCGCGTGGCCGTCCGCCGCGCCTGGTCCGACGTGGAGGCGGCGCTGCAGCAGCTGCCGGCGATCCAGAAAGCCCGCGATACAGCGCAGTTGAATGCGGCGCAGGCTGATGCCCGGCTGCGCGCTGGCATGGCGACCGGGCTCGAGGTCGTGGACGCCGAGACCCGCCTGGCTGAAGCGGAAATCCTCATTGCGACAGGAGAATTCCGGGCAGCACGCGCGCGCGCGATCCTGGCGCGCACCATGGCCGAGGATTGGTACGGCACCGAAGCCACTGCGCCGTAGGAGCGACGCGCCGCACCCTGTCACTACCGGCATTCACGGTGCGGACGGATGACCCGGCGCCTCGCGCAGCGCTTCGGGACGGACCCAACCTTCCACCAGCACATCGTTGTCAACGGCCACCCACACATACTGCCAGCCGTCCCGCACATCGCCCGCGCGCGCCCAGCCGTCACGGGAAAGCGTGGCAAACACCTGGCCGAACTGCTGAATCGCGCTTGAGGCGGGCAGCACGCGCAGCGGGAAGCGCTGCAGGTGCTTGGTCGCCAGCGAGAAAGGCACGGCGTCTTTCGAACCCAGCACGCCCCCGACCAGCGCTCCCAAGATCCCCATCCCACCTTCCATCGGCGCCTGCGCGGGGCGGGACGGCATCCAGCCCAGCACGTACGGACCGCCGCCAACGGCGACGTGGTCCCAATCGCCGGTGGCGGTGTGTTGCTGGCTCATGCGCACGAGGACAAAGCCGTAGGGCTCGGCTTCCCGCGTCAGCAGCGGCGCACCGTCGGGCCTGTCGCGCAGCGTGAGCGTGACGCCCGCGGGGATGTCGACATACACGGCATCTTTGGGGAAATCCTCCAGATCCGGTTCACCGAGGGCGTCCCCGATCAGCGGGTCCGCATCCGTTCCGGCGTGCCGCCGCGGGGGCAGCGCCGCACACACGTGCTCACGCGACAAGTCGCCGACGACAGGAATTCGCGCGTACTCGTGCCCCCACGGTTTGCCCTCCACCCATGGACGCACGCGCACCAGCGCCTGATCGGCGATCGCCACCGATCCTGCGTGCAGCGCACCGCCAAGCCGCACCAGGTTGCCCGCGCCCACATAGCCATTCGCGCCCAGCGGTCCGGCCACGCACGCGCAGACGCCCAGATCCTGGACCCGCGCGTAGCCCTCGACGGCCATGCCGCCCTTGAGCAGCACCTGGACGTAGCCGCCACGCACGACCGGGTCGCGCACCTCCAGCCGCAGCCGCGCACCCGTGCTGGCCAGCCGCGTCGGTGGGCGGCCGGCGCCCGGCGTCGACATCCACAGGACCGTGTGCGGCGTGGTCAGGAGGAGCGGCGGCAACGGCGCCTGCACGGCCGCGTTGCCCGTGGCCAGCGTGCGGTCCGGCACGTACGCGTGAGGCGAGCACGCCAGCGGGACGAACAGGAGGAGGACGGCGAGCGTGCGAAGGAGACCCAGCTTCACTTCACCACCACAGGGTTCAGCCGGGGGCGGAGTCTGACCTGCGCGCTGCGGCCATGCAAGGCCGCTGCGCCTGGACGACGCCGAGGCGCGCGCGCAAGTGGTCGACACGCGGGCGTGTGGCGCCGCGGCTCCTTGGCGGGCAGCCAGAGCAGGGCGTCCTGCAGATAGTCGTCCAGCGTGTCCGCTGCCGTGCAGTTCACGAAGAAGCTGCCCTTCTTCATCCCGCAATTCTGCGTCTTGGCATCGATCTGCGGCAGCAGGTTGAGGAGCGAGGCCTGCATCCATTGCTGCCGCAGCGTCCAATCCGGCGGCACCGTCACGCCATAAATCGCGAGGATGTCGACGAGCCGGCGCATGCCGTGCGCCGCGTCCCACAACATCGCCTCCTGGCCTGGCAGCGTGCTGCCCCAGTCGACGACGCGACGTCCGTTGGCGTCGAGGCTGGCGGCGGCGCTGGCACACGGCTCCAAGGCTGAGCGACGCCGCCCATCACATCTCGAATCCCAGCCCCAAGCCCAAGAGCCAGAAATTGGCCTGATTGCGGAACTGCCCAGCCGGATTCACGCCATAGTACCCGCGGGTGTACAGGCGAAACGACCCGAGGACCGCGCTCGGCGGGTGCACGCCGGCCAGCAGGTTGAAGGACCATTGGTGTCCTCGCTGTTCTTGCCAGCGGGCCGAACGTCATCGTAGATGGTGCGGTCGCGGGCATCGATGGACACGAACGGAAGCCACGGTTTGCCTCCCTCCCGCTGGCGCGTGAAGGTCAGTTCGGCGCTGACGTAGGGCTCGAAGTTGCGCTGCGCCAACGTGATGGGGTGCTTGTTGGTGTCGCGCAAGTCGAACGTGTACCAGCTCGCCGGGCTGGTCAGCGTCAGGAACACCGTGCCGCCGTGCAGGATCAGGTGCAGGTCGTGGGGCAGGGCAGCTTCCACCCCCCGCGGCGGCGACGCACCGGAGCCATGCCGGTAGTTTCAGGGTTGATTATGGAAAGCATCTTCTCATCAACATAATCAAAGCTCATGGCGATTTCTCCGCGCATCCATTTCGCCCCGGAGTCACGGGCGTCTTTATATGCGTAACC
>CAIXAA010000467.1 GCA_903917305.1 uncultured Myxococcales bacterium
GAAATGACCAACGGCGCCAGACCCTTGGACAGGATCTTCATCGGCAGCGTCGCCTTGTCGTTCAGCTTCATGTTGCCGAAGTCGAGCTTGGGCGGAATCACCGCGATGCCCGGCGCGATCTCGTTGCCGCGCACCGGCACGATGGTCTTGACGCCGTCGTCGGTCAGGAAGCTGATGGACGACTCGTCGTGGTCACCGCCAGTCGGCGTGTAGGTGATCTCCATCGTCTGCGAATTGCCGGCGTCGACCGCCTGATCCATCTTCGGCATCGCGGTGATGGTGAAGTCGGCGCTGCCGGTCTTGGACAGCACGACCTCCTTGAACATCATCGGCTGCGTGCCGTTGTTGAACAGCTTGACGGTCTTGGGCACGGGCGCGCCCGCCGGCACGTTGCCGAAGTCGACCGGATCCGGCTGCACGATGAGCGAAGCGCCGCCCTTGGCGACCACGATCGGCACCGGGAAGCTGCGCTTGCTCGCGTCCGTCGCGTTGTTGCCGATCAGGAGGTGCAGCGCCTTGCCGCCCTGCGTCTTGGGCGTGTAGCGCACCTTCCAGACGACGCTGGCGCTCGGATCGAGCGACGCGGTGGCGAAGTCGACCACTGTGAACTCATCGGGGTACTTGTCGAACGTCACCGAATTCAGCGCGAGCTTGCCGGAGTTGCCGTCGTGCCGCACGCGGATCTCGATCTCCTGCGGATCGGTGCCCGGCGCCAGGTCCGCGTAGGTCAGCGTGTTCGGCGTCACACCGATGACGATGTTCTGCTCGATGCAGAACTTGCCGGTGCAGGTCGTGTTGCCGCCGTTGGGGTTGTTGTTGGTGTCCGAGCAGCCGAACAACCCAAGAACCCCGAGCAGCGCCCCCAGAACCGGCGCCACGTGTCTGCGATGCATGGTTCCCCCTCGCTCGATTTCGCCGCCTTGGCGGCCTTCAAGTTGCGTCGTAGCCGTGGCGCACCGCGCCTAGAATTGCGGATGCGGATACTTCGGCGTGATGAACTGGGTGTTTCCGCAGGCCTTGCCCGGCTTTCCCGTCACTTCGCCGTCCGGCCAGGAGATCGTCGCGACGTACCACATGTCGTCCTTGACCATCGAGCACGACGTCATGTTCCACACCAACTGGCCGTACACGTAGATGTTGATCGTCGCGGTCGAAGCCCCAAAGCCGAAGTCGTTGAAGTAGTTCACGCCGACCGAGTAGGTCCGGCCGTCTTCCGGCAACGTCAGGTTGAGGTTCTCCGGTCCGGCGCCATCGGTGTCGTCGCGGTCGAGGCTCGGGTTGTCATCGACGTTCGGGTCGAAGCTGCCCCACTCCGGGTGCGGATTGAACCAGAAGCAGTCGTAGGGATCGCTGAACCACGGATCCAGCTTGCCGTCGCCGTCGAAGTCCTGCATCGCCGCGTACGGATGCGCGAAGTGCAGGTCCATGTCCGAACCCACGCCCGGACCTTCGTTGGTCTGGTCCTTGTCATTCGGCGTATTCCACAGCAATTCCACGTGAATCGCCTGATCCGGCAGCACCTTGACGGTCTTCTCCGCCGGGAAGCAGCTCTTCTTGCCCGTGCTGTCCCACACGTTGAGCTGGAACTTGTAGTCGCCGGCGACGTTCGGCTGGAAGATCGGCGAAAC
>CAIXAA010000468.1 GCA_903917305.1 uncultured Myxococcales bacterium
AAGGGGCCTGGTGGAATCGGCCAGCGGCGGAACGCTGTTCTTTGACGAAGTGGGCGATATCCCGTTGCCGATGCAGGTCAAGCTGCTGCGCCTGCTGGAGAGCGGTACCTATCGGCGCGTCGGCAGTACCGAGCTGCGCCGCACCGATGTGCGCATCGTCTCGGCGACCCATCGCGACCTGCAAGCGATGGTTGCCGATGGGTGCTTCCGGGAAGATCTGTACTATCGTCTGAGCATATTTCCCATTCGTCTGCCGGCGCTGCGCGAGCGTGCCGAAGATATCCCGATGCTGGCCACGGCGCTGCTCGACCGCGTGGCGCCGCGGCGGCGACTCGGACTGTCGCGCGAGGCCACGTCGCGCCTGAAGGAGCACCTGTTTCAGGGCAACGTGCGCGAGTTGCGCAATGTGCTGGAACGTGCCGCCTTGCTCTGCGACGGCCAGGTGATTCATCGCGCGCATGTCGAGCGGGCCTTCGGCCCGGATTCCGGCGCAGCACGGATGGCAGAGCGCTCAGCCGGGACGGGACCCACGAATGCGCCGCAAGCGTCGCCCCCTGTGGCCAACCGCTCTTTGCCCGAAATGGAGCGGGACACTTTGCTTGAGCGGCTTAAGTCCCACAGCGGCAGCCGGGCGGAACTGGCCGCGAAACTCGGTATCAGCGTCCGTTCGCTGTACCGCAGGCTGCGGTCCCTGGAGCGGCCGGAATAAGTTGCTTCCGTTGGCGGCGGCTGGCGCCCTATTCCGGATCAACCGCAAGCCGACCCGGCGGGCGGCGATTGTGTGGCAGCAGACCGGGATTCCGGCGCAGCCCTTGAAATTGCTCATTGGCACCCTATATCAGAGATGACGGACGGATGGGAGGGAGCATGTAAGCGACAGTGCAAGTGGTTTGCCCCGGTTGCCACACAGCCAATCGGCTGCCGCGTGAGCGTCTGGCCGACGGTGGTGTTTGCGGCCGCTGCAGGGCGCGCTTGTTCAGCGGTTCTGTGGTGGAACTCGATGCTGCGAGTTTTGGCAGGCATCTGGAAGGTTCCGATATACCTCTGGTGGTCGATTTCTGGGCACCATGGTGTGGTCCCTGCAAAATGATGGCCCCGGAGTTTGTCAAGGCCGCGGCCCGCCTTGAGCCAAACTACCGCCTTGCCAAGGTCAATACCGAAGTGGAGCAGGAACTCGCCGCGCGGTTCGCCATTCGCTCGATTCCCACCTTGGTTATTTTTCACCGGGGACAGGAGCTCGCCCGCACGTCCGGGGCCATGCCCTCGGACGCCCTGATCAACTGGGTTCGCTCGGAAGGCGGCTGAGCCTAAGGAAATGGCCGGAACGCGCCGCGCCCAGCAGGCGACCAGATCGCTTGCGCGGCGGTCATAGCGCCAGCTGGTCCGCGTCGGCCAGGGCCGATATCCGCGCTTCTCCTGCAGCGCCTTCGCGGCGATGGATCGCCAGCAGACGAGTTGCCACGTCCCGCCAATGTGCGCTGCCCTCTGCCAGCGTCCGCCGCAGCGCAGTTTCGTCGCCCTGCTCGTGCCACCGGCCATAGGCGACGGCCAAACCGGGAAACAGGGCGCGGCGCATCCCTTCCAAATTGGCGAACCAGAAATGCAGCGACCCTTGCGCACCTCGCGCCAGCAGCGTGG
>CAIXAA010000469.1 GCA_903917305.1 uncultured Myxococcales bacterium
ACGCGAGATGTTGTTCGTCGAGCACACCGTGCTGCAACTGCCGCACGACGCCACGCTGGTCGACGTGTTCACCTCGCAACCGTTGGCCATGTTGTTGTCGCAGTCCCCGTAGCTGGTCGCGCACGGGCAGGCGTAGCTGCCGACCGTGTTGGTGCAGACCGTGTTGGCGGGGCAGCTGGCCGTGCCGATGGCGCACTCGTCGATGTCGGTGCAGACAAAGCCGCTGCCGGCAAAACCCGCGTTGCACACGCAAGACACCGACTGCGCACCGGGCGTGCACAGCGCGTTCGCGTCGCAACCGACCGTGCCCGCGCAGGTGCCGCCGCTGCACGTGTCGCTGCCGGTGCAGCCGTTGTTGTCGTTGCACGCGGCGGTGTTGTTGGTGAAGGTGCAGCCGGTCACGGCGTTGCAGCTGTCGTCGGTGCAGACGTTGCCGTCGTTGCAGGGAACCGCGGCGCCGGCGTGGCAGCTGCCGCCCGCGCAGGCGTCGCCGCCCGTGCAGACGTTGCCGTCGCTGCAGCCGCCGGTGTTGCTGGTGTTGACGCAACCGCTTGCCGGCAAACAGGAATCGTCCGTGCAAACGTTGCCGTCGTTGCAGTTGACCGCGGCGCCCGGCACGCACTGGCCCGCTGCGCACTGGTCGGCGCCGGCCGCCCCGGTGCAGGCGTTGTTGTCCGTGCAAGGCGCCGTGTTGGAGGCGTGCACGCAGCCCGTTGCCGCGACGCAGGAGTCATCCGTGCACGGATTCTCGTCGTTGCAATTCGGCGCGGGTCCGCCGGTGCAGACGCCCGCCGCGCAAGTGTCGCCGGTCGTGCACGCCGAGCCGTCGTCGCACGGCAACGTGTTGTTGGCAAAGACGCAGCCGGTCGCCGGCGCGCACGTGTCGGTCGTGCACGACTTGCCGTCGTCGCACGTGACCACCTGGCCCGGCACGCATTGGCCGGCGACGCAGCTGTCCTGCCCCGCGCTGCCGGTGCACAGGTTGTTGTCGCTGCAGGGCGCGCTGTTGTTCGTGTGCGTGCAGCCGGTCGCCGCATCGCACGCGTCGTCGGTGCACGGGTTGCCGTCCTCGCAAGCCGCCTTCGCGCCGGCCACGCACACCGAGTTCGCGCAAGCATCGCCCACCGTGCACGCCGAACCGTCGTCGCAAGCCGCCGTGTTGGGCGCGCTCTGGCAGCCCGCGACGGGATCGCAAGTCTCCGTGGTGCAAGGGTTGTTGTCATTGCACACGCTCGGCGCCGTCGGCGTGCACACGCCACCCTTGCAGGTGTCGCCGGTGGTGCAGTTGTTGTTGTCGTTGCAGATCAAGGTGTTGTTCGCATGGGTGCAGCCCGCTGCCGCGTCACACGCGTCGTTGGTGCACGGGTTGCCGTCGTCGCACACCAAGGCGGGTCCCGCCACGCACTGGCCGCCCGCGCAGGCGTCCGTCGTGGTGCACAGGCTGCCATCGCTGCACGGCAGCGTGTTGTTGACCGAGCTGCAGCCGGCCGTCGCCCCGCAACTATCCGTCGTGCAAGCATTCTGGTCGTCGCAGTTCTTGGCCGCGCCCGGCACGCAGGCGCTGCCGGAGCAGGCATCGCCCACGGTGCACACGTTGCCGTCCGTGCACGCCGCGGTGTTGGCAACATGCACGCAACCGCTCTCCGCCGCGCAGGAATCGTCCGTGCAAGGGTTGCCGTCGTCGCATTGCGGCGCACCGCTGCCCAGGCAGGCGCCGCCCGCGCACAGGTCGCTCGTCGTGCAAGCGCTGCCGTCATTGCACGGCAGCGTGTTGTTGGCATGCACGCAGCCGCTCGCCGGGTTGCAGGAGTCGGTCGTGCACAGGTTGTCGTCCTCGCAAGCCAACGCCGCGCCGGGCACGCACTGTCCGCCGCTGCAGGCGTCGCTCACGGTGCAGGCGTTGTTGTCCGTGCACGGCGCCGCGTTGTTCACGTGCTGGCAACCGCCGGGCGCGACGCACACGTCGTCGGTGCACGGGTTGCCGTCGTCGCACGACACCGCGCCGGCGCCGGCACAGGTGCCCGACGCGCAGACATCCCCAGAAGTGCAGGCATTACCATCATCGCAAGCCGCGGTGTTGGCCGCGTAGCTGCAGCCGCTCAGCGGATTGCACGAGTCGTTCGTGCAGACCTTGCCGTCGTCACAAACCAGCGGCGCCCCGGGCGCGCAGCTTCCCGCGCCGCACGTGTCGTCGGTCGTGCACGGGTTGCCGTCCGAACACGGCGCGCTGTTGGCCACATGCTGGCAGTCCAGCAAGCCATCGCACAGGTCCGTCGTGCACGGGTTGTTGTCGTCGCAAGCCTTCGCCGAGCCGGGCATGCACGCGCCGCCCACGCAGAAGTCGCCGATCGTGCACGTGTTGCCGTCCGAGCAGCCCGCGGTGTTGGCGACGAACGCGCAGCCCACCGCCGGATCGCAGGTGTCGCTGGTGCACGGGTTGCCGTCGTTGCACAGCAGCCCGGTGCCGCCCATGCACGCGCCGCTCTTGCACATCTCGCCGCTGGTGCAGGCGTTGCCGTCGTAGCACGGGATGGTGTTGTCGGTCACCGTGCAGCCCGAGGCCGGGTTGCAGGCGTCCGTCGTGCAGACGTTGCCGTCATCGCAGACCGTGGCGGCGCCGGGCAGGCACGCGCCGTTCTGGCACGCGTCGCCGACCGTGCAGGCGTTGTTGTCGGTGCAGGTCGCCGTGTTGTTGTTGAAAAGACAACCCTTTGCCGGGTCGCAGACATCATCGGTGCACGGGTTGCCGTCGTTGCAGGCCAGCGCCGCGCCCGGGACGCACACGCCGGCGGCGCACGTGTCGCCCTGCGTGCAGATGCTGCCGTCCGAGCACGGCGCCGTGTTGTTCACCTTGGTGCAACCCGTGACGGGATCGCAGGTCTCGGTCGTGCACGGGTTGCCGTCATCGCAGGTGCTCGGCACGAGCGGCTTGCAGATGCCGGCGCTGCAGGTGTCGCCCTGCGTGCAGTTGTTGTAGTCGTCGCACGTCGCCGTGTTGTCGGTGAAGACGCAGCCCAGCACGGAATCGCAGGCATCGTCGGTGCACGGATTGTCGTCCTGGCAGGTGAGCACGGCCGCGTGCCCGCACACGCCGCCCGTGCAAGCGTCGCCAATCGTGCACAAGCTGCCGTCATTGCAGGGTTGCGCATTGGGCACGAACAAGCAGCCGAGCACGGGATCGCAGGCATCGGTCGTGCAGGGATTCGCGTCGTCGCAGGCCGTGGCGGCGCCGGCCAGGCACACGCCGCCCAGGCAGACATCGCCGATCGTGCAGGCGTCGCCGTCGGTGCACGTGGCGGAATCGCTCAGGACGATCACGCAGCCCGTCGCCGGATTGCAGGTCTCGACCGTGCACGGATTGCCGTCGTAGCAGGAGGTCACGTCGCCAGGCAGGCAAGCGTTGTCCTGGCACACGTCGCCGGTGGTGCAGGCGTTGCCGTCCGAGCAAGGCAGCGCGTTGCTGGCGTGCGCGCAGCCGGTCAGCGGACTGCAAGTATCGTCGGTGCAAGGGTTGTTGTCGTCGCACGCCATCAAGGTGCCCGGCAAGCAGCTGCCGTCCTGGCACGTGTCGCTGGTGGTGCAGACGCTGCCGTCCTGGCAGGGCGCCTGGTTGTTGTCGTGGCTGCAGCCGGACTGCTGCGAACACGTGTCGTTCGTGCAAGGGTTGCCGTCGTCGCAGCTGACGGCGCTGCCGCCCTGGCAGGTGCCGCCGGCGCACGTGTCGCCGGCCGTGCACGCGTTGCCGTCCTGGCAGGGCAGCGTATTGTCCACGTGGCTGCACTCGCCGGTCTTGCTGCAGGTGTCGGTCGTGCAGCCGTTGCCGTCGTCGCACACGGTCGCCGCGCCGGGCAGGCAGACGCCTTGCAGGCAACTGCCGGCGCCGGTGCAAAGGTCTCCGTCGTCGCAAGGCGTCGCATCCGCGGCCATTTCCCACGCGCAATGGCCATCGGCGGCGCAGGTGGGCAGCTGGCACGGGTTGCCTGCCGCGGGGCAATCGGTGGCCGTCACGCACGACGCCGCGTCGACGCCGCTGTCGGCAACGTCCGCAGCATCCGCCGGGCCCGCATCCGCCGTGTCCGCGGCGATCAGGCCGTCGGCCACGTCCGGCGCGGCGAGGTCACCCTTGCCCGCGTCCGTCAGCGCGTCGCCCAAGCCCGGCACGTCGAGGTGCTGGCCAGCCGTCAGGTCGAGCCGCGGATCGAGGAACGCGGAGTCGCCGCAAGAGGCCAGCGCCCCCGCGCATGCCAGCAAAAGACCAATGGTGCCGCAACGGATGGGGGTTGCGGATCTCTGGGGACAGCGCATGTCAGACTCCGGCCGAAGCCAAATAGTCGCTTGGTAGCTATGGATTTTCTTGCGATCGAATCGAACAACTCGGCGCGATGCCGGCCAGCTTAGCAGAAGGTCTGGCGCGCGCAACGATTTGCCCGACCATTCGTGGCACTGCAGCTTGGGCCCGCGCGCGATGCCGCAAGAAAAGCCGCGCCTGGTGGTGGCATCCGCACCAGGATTCTTGCTATACAGCGGCCCACACAGTTCTTTCGCAGCGACTGCACGCGGCCGTGCGGCCACTCCAACCCGATCCTTTCCCACAAGGTGCTGAGACCATGCAACGACGCCTCCCCCTCCTCGCCACGCTGTTGCTGGCGACGGTCCTCCTGGCGCGCACCGACGCTGCGTTCGCCGACACGCCGGAAACCCTGCGCGCCTGGTCGACCGAAGTCGGCCTCTTTGGCGGCTACAAGTTGTCGGGGAAAGGGCTGCAACTCGGCAACTCCCTGAACCCAAACGATACGCCTGACAACTCGGCGATCTTCGGCTTGCGGCTTGGCCTGAACCTCACCGAGCACATCGCGGTCGAAGGCGAAGCCGGGTATGCGCGCAGCAAGTGGCGCTCCGACGGATTGCCGACCGACGTCATCGGCTGGCGCGGCAGCGTGCTCTACCACTTCCTGACCGGCGCGTTCCGGCCGTTCGTGCGCGGCGGCATCGGGGCAGAGTCGTTGCTGAACACGAAGATCGGCATCGAGCGCGACAGCGACGCCGCCTCGGTCTGGGGCGTGGGCGCGAAGTACGACTTGTTCCGCGAGCTGGCGGTGCGCTTTGACGCGCTGCTGGTGAACACGGCGGGGCAGCACTCGACGATCAACCGCGGCAGCATGATGGAGCAGAACTACGAGTTCCTGCTCGGGCTTTCCTGGGCCTTCGGCCTGAGCGAGCCGCCGCCGCCCCCGCCGCCGCCGCCCCCGCCGGTGCAGTTGCCGCCGCCGGTGACGGACACCGATGGCGATGGCCTGCTCGACAACGTCGACAAGTGCCCGAACGAAGCGGAAGACAAGGACGGCTTCCAGGACGACGACGGTTGCCCGGATCCCGACAACGACGGCGACGGCATCCTCGATGCGCAGGACAAGTGCCCGAACGACGCCGAGGACAAGGACGGCTTCGAGGACGACGACGGCTGCCCGGATCCCGACAACGACCACGACGGCATCTGCGATCCCTGGGTCGCGCGCAAAGGCTTGTCCGCCAAATACGCCAACATCTGCAAGGGTTCGGACCAGTGCTCCGAGGAGCCGGAGACCAAGAACAACTACCAGGATGACGACGGCTGCCCGGACGAAGTGCCGGCGGCGGTGGCCAAGGCATTCAAGGGCGCGCTCGAAGGCATCGAGTTCGAGACCGGCAAGGCCACGATTCGCAAGATGTCGTTCAAGGTGCTGGACAAGGCGTTCGCCGTGCTCGACGAGTACAAGGACGTCAAGGTCGAGATCAGCGGCCACACCGACGACCGCGGCGACGCCGAGAGGAACAAGAAGCTGAGCCAGGACCGCGCCGAATCGGTCAAGAAGTACTTGGTGGACAAGGGGATCGCCGCGGAGCGCCTGAGCGCCGTCGGCTTCGGCGCCGAGAAGCCCATCGCCGACAACAAGACGGCCAAGGGCCAGACCAAGAACCGCCGCATCGAGTTCCGTTTGATGTAACGCAGTTGCGCCGCAAGGACCTGACCGGGCGCACCCAGCCCCAGGTCGCTTCTCGGATTTGCGGGATCCAATGGACAATCCGATGGGATTTCGCTGACCCCAGTCCGCGCATTTCACACCTATCTGTGCCAAATCACTGCACGAAGCGTGCATGAAGTTGAGCGACCTGCGCGTCCGGTGTACGCTCAAGGTGGACACTGACTCGGGCCAGTGGGTCGAGGTCCGCCATGCCTGAAGACAAATCCGAATCCTCCTCAGTATCTACCGCAAGAAGCTCCGCGGCCCCGTGCGAGGCCGAAGCCGAGCTCCTGCGCACCATCCTGAATGGCGTCGATGCCGGCATCTACGTCGCGGACATGCAGACGTACGAGCTGCTGTTCGTCAACGACTTCTTCAAGCAGATCTTCGGCGACATCGTCGGCAAGACCTGCTGGCAGGTGCTGCAGCGCGACCAGACCGGGCCGTGCGCGTTCTGCACGAACCCGCAGCTGGTCGACGAGCGCGGCGAGCCGACGGGGCTGGTCGTGTGGCAGCACCACAACCTCCTGGTCGACCGCTGGTATTCGGTGCACGACCGGGCGATCCGCTGGCGCGACGGCCGCGTCGTTCGCCTCGAGATTGCCGCAGACATCACGGGGCGCCACGCCGCCGAGGAGCTGTTGCGCCAGAACGAAGAGCGGCTGCGCGACATCATGCGGACGGTCGGCGAAGGCGTGTTCGTCCTCGACACGCACGGCCGCGCGACGTTCGCCAATCCCAAAGCGACGGAATTGCTGGGTTGGACCGAGCAGGAGATGCTCGGCCGCGATCTGCACGACCTGGTCCACAAGCGGCGGCCGGACGGCGACGAGATGCCGGCGAGCGCCTGTCCGGTGTGCCGCGTGCTGGAGGCCGGCGAGACCGTCAACGTCCACGAAGACTATTACTTGCGCAAGGATGGCACGTTCCTGCCGGTCGCCTACGTCGCCGCGCCCCCTGGTGCGCGAGGGCCGCATCGTCGGCACCGTGTCGGCCTTCCACGACATCACCACGCGCAAAGTGGCGGAGGCTGAACAGTCGCGCCTGATCGAGGAGTTGCAGACTGCGCTGACCAACGTCAAGACCCTGACGGGCCTTTTGCCGGTGTGCGCCTGGTGCAAGAAGATCCGCAACGACGACGGGTATTGGCAGCAGGTCGATGTCTACCTGCGCGAGCACGCCGACGTGCAGATCACGCACGGCATGTGCACGGAATGCTCCTCCAAGATGCTGAGCAAGCTCGAGCAAGGCGGCGCATCGCAGCCCTGATGGCGTGCCGCAACTTCGTTGAGCCACGCGTTTCCGGGTTGTTTGGTCGCAGGCGAGCGCTTTCAGCGACTCGCCGCTCCCGGCAGCTGGGACCAATGAACCGGCACTTGCCCATGAATCCGGCTGCGCCGCCACCCAGCCGTCCGCAGGCAAGCTTGCTGCACCCCATTGCGCTTGCGCTCGCGACCTTGCCCCAGGCGCATTTGCCACGCGCGGCAGAAACGCGTGCGCTGTGATCACGCGCCGATGTTGCGGGATCCGGGCAGGCCCTCCCTGTCAGCGGCAAGTCCGCCTTGCACCGCGCGAGGGAGGTTCCCCATGCAAAGCCGTGTCAAGCTCCTGGGCCATCCTGTGCACCAGATGCTCGTCGTCGTGCCGCTCGGGCTGTTCGTGATGGCGGTGCTCTTCGACCTCGCCGACGTGGTGCTGGACCGCATGACCTGGGCCACGACGTCGTACTGGAACATCGCCGGCGGCATCGTCATCGGCCTCATCGCCGCCGCGTTCGGCGCCGCCGACTGGCTGGCCATCCCCGCCGGCACGCGCGCCAAGCGCATCGGCGCGGTCCATGGCGTGGGCAACGTCTTCGTCGTGGCGCTGTTTGCCGTCGCGCTCGCCATCCGCGCCTCGCAGTTCGGCCATGACGTGACACGTTTTGCGCTCGTGCTGGAGCTGGGCGCCTTCCTGCTCGGCGCCGTCACCGGCTGGCTCGGCGGCGAGCTGGTTGACCGAATGGGGATCGGCGTCGACGACGGCGCGAATGCCAACGCGCCGAACTCCATCACCCACAAGACGATCGGCGGTCCGGGCATTCCGGCGGCGCGCGCTTGACAGGCCTTGGGCCAACGCGGAGATTGCCGCGGGCGGATGGGTATCCGCGGGCGCGCGCGGATGTCTCGACCGTGGATGGCCATGCTGGCGCTGCTGTGGGCTTGCGGCACGCCGGCGCAAGGCGGATCGGCGCGCGCCGCCGGTGATGCGGCCTTGGCCAAGACCGACGACGCCGCCGCAGACCTGAGCCGCGCGGACACGGCTGACGCAGCCAGTCCCGACGCATCCCAGCCGGGCGATGGGCAGGCCGACGCTGGAGAACCCGTGGATGTAGCGTCGGCCGTCGATGCCGGCGCCGATGCCGCGGCGCCGTGCACGCCAGCTCAGCAACTTCACGCAGGATCTCCGTACTGCGGCCTCGGCGCGCCGCCGGCCGATCTGGCCAGCGCGCCGGCGTGGGTCGTGCACGCGCCCGGCTTCGACGTCGGCATCTCCGTGCCTTTGGACGGCGTCTTTCGCCTGCGCTACAGCGTACCCGGCGGCGCCACGCCCTGGCCGAGCGGCGCAATCGTCAACCAAGACAGCAACATTCCCACGATGCGCGGCCGGAGCTGCTCCGGCATCGCCCTGTGCACCGCGACGCTGGCGGTGCACGTCGCGACCGACGGCCGCGTGCGCGTGCTCGACGCGCAAGACCACGTCCTGCTGGAAGATCCGGCGGACGGCGGCTTCGGGCTGGACGCGCAGCAGCACCCGCAGCTGGTGCGCAAGGCTGGAGCGTCACTGCGGTTTCACGGCCTGGGCGGCAAGACCGGCGGCCTGGATCGCCGCGGCAAGGTCTGGACGCTGCGCACGACGGACGCCTACGTTGCTGCGCTGGGCGGCTACGATCCGGCGGGCGATCCGCTCTATCAGGCGGTTCCGTGGCTGCTTTTGCGCGAAGCGGGCACGACGTGGGGCATCCTGACCGACAATCCGTGGCGGCAGACGCTGGATCTGGCGGCAACGCAGGCGGATCGCTGGACGGTCACGGCGGACGGCGGCGTGCTCGACCAGTACGTGGTCGCCGGGCCGCTGCCGGCGGATGTCCTCGATCGCTCTACGCAACTCACCGACCGACCGTTCCTGCCGCCGCGCTGGGCGCTGGGCTACCACCAGTCGCGCTGGGGCTATCCCGACGCGCAGACGTTCCAGGACCTGGCCAAGACCTTTCGCGACCAGCAGTTGCCGTGCGACGCGCTGTGGTTCGACATCCAGCACATGGACGGCTTTCGCGCCTTCACCTGGGATCTTGCGAAGTTCCCGGACCCGAAAGGGCTGAACGCCGCGCTGCACGCGCAGGGCTTCCACACCGTGGCGATTGTCGATCCGGGCATCAAGCAGGATGCGAGCTGGCCGGTGTACCAGGCGGGGCTGGCGCAGGGGCTTTTTCTTGGCGGCACGCTGCCTTACATCGGGCAGGTGTGGCCGGGGGCCGCGGCGTTTCCCGACTTCACCAAGCCGGCGACGCGCGACTGGTGGGCGCAGCAGCTGGTGCCGCAGGAGACGCAGAACGGCATCGACGCGCTGTGGATCGACATGAACGAACCGTCTGATTTCAATGACAAAGGCACGGTGCCGGACACGCTGGCGGTCGACGGCGCGGGCCAGCCGGCGACGATGGCCGCGGCGCACAACGTCTACGCGCTGCGCATGGCGCAGGCGACGCGCGCGGGGCTGGAGGCGGCGCATCCGGACCAGCGCGCGTTCGTGCTGACGCGCTCGGGCTACGCGGGCATCCAGCGCTACGCGGCGGCGTGGACGGGCGACGCGCCTTCGACGCTGGCGGCGCTGCAGGGCACGCTGCCGATGCTGCTCGGGCTGGGCCTGTCCGGCGAGCCGTGGGTGGGCAGCGATGTCGGCGGCTACTCGGGCCAGAAGGATCCGGCGCTGTTTGCGCGCTGGTGGACGCTGGGCGCGATTTCGCCGTTCTTTCGCGGCCATGCCGAGAAGAGCGCGCCAAACCAGGAGCCGTGGCAGTGGGGCACGGAAGTGCGCGATCTGGCGCGCGATCTGCTGGGGCAACGCTACCGCCTGCTGCCGTACCTGGAGAGCCTGGCCGACGCGGCGCACGCGACCGGCGCGCCAGTGCTGCGGCCGCTGTTCTGGGAATTCCCCAGCGAAATCGCGACTGAGCTGATCGACGACGAGGCGCTGCTCGGCCCCTTCCTGCTCTACGCGCCGCACACGCAGCCCGATGTGAAGACGCGCGCCGTGGTGTTCCCGCCGGGCATGTGGCTGCAGGCGTGGTCGGGCGCGATCGTGCAAGGACCGACGACGCAACAGGTTTCCGGACCCCTGGCCGACCTGCCGCTGTGGCTGCGCGAGGGAGCCATCGTGCCGCGCGGCCCGCTGCGCCAGTGGGCGGAGCAGCCCGTGGCGGGGCCTCTGGACCTGGAGCTGGTGCGCGGCTCGCTGAAGACGCAGTTCGTGCTGCGCGAAGATGACGGGATCAGTGCGGAAGACGCGCCATGGCGCAAGACGTTGCTGCAGCTGACGCCCCTGACTGGCGGCGTGCAGTTCGCGGCTGCGGTGCAGCCCGGTTCGACCTGGCAGCCGGCTGCGCAGCCGTGGCGCTTGCACCTCTGGCGCGTCGACCATGAGCCGACCGCGGTGACGCTGAACGGCAACCCCATGACAAAGCTCGCAGACGGACTCACGGCGGCGCAGAACGGCTGGTCGTGGGACGCGAACGAGCGCACGGTGACGGTGCGGCTGGACGGCAGCGCGTGGTCACTCTGGCCGACGCCGCTGCAGCCAGCGCTCAAGGTCGAGGTGCTGTACGACACGTCCTGGACCGAGCTGGTGCCGACGGTCGATGTGCCGCTGCGCGTGAAGGTGCCGGCGGGCACGCCGCCGGGCAGCACGATCTCCGTCGCGCATTCCGCCAACAACTGGCAGCAGGTGGCGCTGGCATGGAACGCCGCGACCGGCTTGGCGACGGGCACCGTGACCGTGCCGCGCGGCGCGTGGTTCGAGTACAAGTACGCGCGCGGCGCCTGGAACAGCGTCGAGAAATGGCCGGGCTGCGCCGAAGCGAGCAACCGCTACGCCTTCGGCGCCGTGCACGCGCTGGACTGGGACCACGCTGGCAAGGACGACGAGGTCTGGCAGTGGGCGGACCTGTGCCCGTGAGGCCGCGCGCGGCAGCCAGCTTGGCCGGTCCGCGTCAAGATCTGGAGATCGCTACCTTATTTCCAGCAGCTGCGGGTTCCTCCCCGAGCCACTCCCCGTAGTGCTCCCGCGCGCACGGCGGACACAGCCCGTGGCTGAACTGCGCCTCGGAGCGTTCGCTGACGTACTTCTCGACGGCGACCCAACTGCCGTCCTCCTCGCGAATGTTCTTGCACATCATGCAGGTCGGCAGCAGGCCGCGCAGCTGCACGACCTCGCGCTTCAAGGCCGCGTCCTGGCGCGCGATGCGCGTCGTGAAGGCGGCCAGCACGAGGAACACCGAGATCTGGATGCCGGCGTTGACCAGCTCCTCCGCCAGCGTCTCGTTGACGTGCCAGATCGCCTCGAACCACAGCCGGCCCAGGGGCTGCAGCGCCGCGAGGCCGAGCGCGAGGCGCGGTTGGCCGTACCAGGCAGCCAGCACGACAGGCAGGGCGAACAGGATGGGGAACTGGATCTCCGGCCCGGTGACGTAGTCGCCCAACAAGGCGGCGGCACTGAGCACAATCCAGGCCGCGGCGCGCGCGGCCGGGGTATGCACGCGCTTGGGTCTCGTCCGGTCCGTGGGGTGAGCGCTTCCATGCATCTGCTGACAATCTAGCAGCGGCAAGCCCAGCGGTCGGCAGCGGCGGCGCGAACTCCGCATGGCGACTACAGACTGCCGCGCCGACCGCTACTCGAAGCGCACCCGCGGCCGCACCCGCAGCGGCACGTGCTGCAGCTGGACGACGATGCGCGCCTCGCCCGGCACGGCGGGCGCCACCAGCGTGCGCGACAGCAGCCCGTCCGGCCGTTTCGCCAGGGGACCCGCCCAGCTTCCCGCGCCCAGACGCTCGAGGCTCACCACGTCCGTGCCGGCGGCTTGGGGATCGACGAGGACCTCGACGCTCGCCTGCCCACCCGCGTGCAGCACCCGCTGGCCCAGCTGCAGCACGCGTGGCTCGGTGACGGTGGTGTAGGCGTTGGTCGGCGCGTCGGTCACGTGCTGCACCAGGCCGCTCGGCCATTCGATGCGCAGGTTCACGGTCTTGGCGTCCCCCGCGGCGAGCAGCACGCCGTCGTCGTGGTTGCCGAACGTCGCCGTCTGGCCGCCGACGTACGCGGTCAGCGGCGGCTGCACGCCTTCGACGATCACCCGCGCGCCATGGGCGTTAGGCGCCGAGACCGTGCCGCGCAGCCGCACGCCGATCCAACGACCCAACGGCTCGATCTCATTGCGCAACATCACCGCTGGCGAGGTGCTCGGCACGAGGCAGGTCACGTGGCCATCGCTGGCCAGGTCGCCGCAGGCCATGTTGAGCGCGAAAAAGCTCGCGTTGGCATCGATCAGCGTGGCGCCGACGTCGACGTAGGTGCCGTCGTGGCGGTTCATGTGCAGGCTGGGCCGCGCCTTCTGATCGGCGCCGTTGGGCACGGCATCGGGGCTGATCACGCTGAGCACGAGCAGGTCGCTCCACCCGTCGAAGTCGGCGTCGAGGGCAAAGGACGTCCACGACGTGTGCTTCGGATGCGCGCCGAGTTGAGCGAAATCCGCAATATTATACACTTCTCGCGGCGCCTTGTTCCACAGCACGATGTCACCGAAGTCCGTGCCGGGCAAGAAGTAATCGGCGCGGCCGTCGCGGTCGAGGTCGAGGGTCGACAGGGCCATGCCGTCCTTGTCCGACACGTCGTGCGCCAGGTCGTCCTGTCGGTGGAACACCGGCAAATCTGTTGCCGAATTCGCGTTGGCCACGCCCCAGCTGAACCAGCCCATGTTGTTGTCGACCAGGAAGAAGCCGTCGAGGACGCCATCGCCGTCGACGTCGTCGAAATGCGCGGCGAAGACGGGCAAGCCAATGGTTTTGTGGATGAACGGCGCCGCGGTCGGCA
>CAIXAA010000470.1 GCA_903917305.1 uncultured Myxococcales bacterium
CACGCTGGACGCGTGGCCAAAGCTTCGTCGTCATGGTGGAGCCCTCCTCCCCGCACGTTACGGGCGAGGCTGGGCCGCCGCGAATCGGCGCCGTCAATGGACCCATCCTCGTGGTGATATTGCCGCGGCGGAGCGGCCCTGCGGCAACGCTTGGGGGCGCCAACGACGGCAGCGTACTGCCGGCCAGAACCTGTTACTTGCGAAGGGGAAGATAGGACATGCGCAGGGCTGCGGCGCGGTGCAGGTGCTGCTCGATCACGGGCTGATACTGGTCAGCGTAGCTGCGCAGGCGCTCATCCTTGCCATCCTTGGACTGCATCGCAAACCGACCGAGCGACTGCGCCTGCACCTGGACCATGACTTGCAAGTACGCGCGCTCGAACGCGGTGCCCGTCAAGCGGGACAGGCGTCGCACCAGCGCCTGGTGCGGCGCATCCAGCACGTCAGCAGGCACGACGGCGAGATCCTTGAGGATCAACTCGAGATCCTCGCGCAGCCGCGAGTCATCGAGCACCACCAGCCGCGCGAATCGCTGCACTTCGGCATTTTCCGCCACACTGCCAGCGAGTTCGCCAAGGCGGATGTTGGTCACACCCGCCTGCCAGGCCGCGCGGGCGAACTCCAGGTCGGCATCGGCAACGGATACCGATGAAGCCGCCGCGGGTTTTTCCTTTTCCCCGCCCTGCGCTTGGGCGGGCTGGGCAAGCAACAGACCAACCATCCATGGCCATACGCGAATCCTCATCGCAGCCTCCGCGCCCAGTCCCGGCCTGCGCCGACGAGCCCATTTGGGGGGACGCGGAGCGGTCGGTGACCTGGGCTCTGCCTGGTTGCCTTGTGTTGGAAAAATCCTACCAATTCACGCGGGTCCTGCGAAACGCGACCTGCGCAACGATCTGCGGTCCCACACGATTGCTGCGGAGATCAGGGCGCTGCCCGAATCCGCGGCTTGCCCCCGACACCGGCACCTGCGGCGCTCAACTGCTCCTGTCGACCTTGCGGCGCCGCCGCAGCGCCGAGACCACGGTCGGCAACCCAGGCCGCCCGGCCGCGAAGTACGGCGGCGGCAGCGCCACGTCGAGCGGCGTCTCCCGGCGCGCCGCCACAACCCGCAGAATCTCCAGCTTCTTGCGCTGCGCGACTTCCTCCCGGTGCGTGCGGCCGTGCGGCGCATCGGGCCAGGGACCGGGCTGGATGACGGGGTCGAAGTGCTTGCGCGCCGCCGCCAGCAGGTGCTTGCCGTAGGGCCGGCTGTCGGTCTGCAGCACGAGGATCCCCCCAGGCCGCAGCACGCGCCAGGCGCGCTCGAAGAACGCCGCACTGAGCATGCCCAGCTCCACCACCGACGGGTCGTAGTAGGGCTGCGGATGGTAGGCGTGGATCTCGTCGATCGAGGCGTCGCCGGCGCATTCGCTGAGCCACTGCACGGCGTCGCCGACGAAGAAGCGCAGGTTGGCCAGCTGCAGCCGCTCGGCCTCGCCGCGCCCTTTGGCGACCAGCGGGGCGAGGACCTCGATGCCGACATGGTCGCGGCCGGGGTTCGCGAGCGCGGAGGCGATGAGGAAGCGCCCGTCACCGCAGCCGACGTCGAGGACGCGCGGAGCCGTGCGGCCAAAGACCTGGGTCCAGTCAAAGAGGTTCGCGGCGTTGAGGTGGCCTGGCATCGTGGTCTTCTTGTCGCGCTGCGCGCGGACGCGGTTCTCGCGCCCGGCAGCGTTGTAGACCATCGCGGGGGGTTTGTTGAGGGGCTTGGCGCACTGTGTGAGCGCGGCGCAGCGCACCCAAGCACCCAACCTACTTCCCTGTCGCCGCACCCGCCGCACAGGTCACGTTGCCCCAGGCGTCGGTGCGCACAAGCCACATCTCGTCCACCCAGTCCTGCCCGATCTGCGCCTGACCCGCCATGGCAAAGCCGTCGGGCACCACAGCGAGCGCTTCGCCTGCCTCTTCATTCTGGGTGCCGAAGTGGTGATCCCACATGGGATTGCCCATCAAGTCCATGCGAATCAACCACGCATCTGCGGTGTTGACGAAGTACGCTCGACCGGCAACGGCAAAGCCGTCCGGCAGCACCTGCACGCCACGGGCCCCGCCCGCCCAGCCTTCGCCGCCGCTGCCGCTGTAGGTGCGCTCCCAGACCACAGCGCCCGCGGCATCCGTGCGCACGACCCACAGGCTGCTGGTGCCGCCGCCCTTGGCGCCCACCAGCACGAAGCCGTCGGCCGTCGCCGCCATGCCGGCGAAACCCTGGGAGAGCGTATCGCCATACGTCTTGTCCCACAGTTTCATGCCGTTCTTGTCCGTGGCGATGAGCCAGGCGTCGAGCTTGTCGCCCACGCCGCCCGCGGTGCCGGCGATGGCAAAACCGCTCGCCGTCGGCACCAGGGCGTAGGCGACGTCATCGCCGGCAGCGCCGTAGCTTGCCGACCAGAGCAGCTTGCCATCGAGGTCGGTGCGCCGCAGCGACACCTGCTCGCCCGTCGCAACGACGTTTTCGATGCGGCCCGCCGCGGCAAAGCCGTCGGGCAGCGCAGCGAGCGCGAAGAAGGTCTCCTCGTACACGGAGTCAAACGTCTGCTGCCACAGCACGTTGCCCGCCGGGTCCGTGCGCACCAGCCAGCCCTGGTTGCGGTTGTCGGCCGTCGCCGAGGTCGAGCCGGCAAAGGCAAATCCATCCGAGAGTGCGACCAGGCTGGTGCCGAAGGCGGAGTACGGCCCGTCATAGGATTTGGCCCACAGTTCATGGCCAGAGGAGTCGGTGCGCACCAGCCTCGCGTGCCACGGCACCTGGTTGATGTGCGCCGTGCCAAACAGCGCGAAACCGTCCGCCAGCGCGACCACGGCGCTCGCGGTCGACTGCTCGCCGCCGAGCGCGGTCGTGAAGTACTTGCACGGCGCGTCGTCGCCCGCCGGCTCGGTCGTACTGTCCTTGGCCGCGACGACCGTGTCCGTGCGCACGTCCGGGTTTGGCGCATCAAAGCCCACGGTTGCCTTGGCATCCGCGGCACCGGCCACCGCGGCATCCGGCACGGGCGTGGCGTCGCCGTTGGCATCGCGGTCGGCGAGCGCACCTTGGCCGTTGCCGTTGGCGTGGGCCGCAGCCGCGGCGCCCTTCTGGCTGCCGCAGCCGATGCACGCAGAAATGAGCAAGAGATAGGCAATTCGCACGGTTTCCCCCAGCTGTTGAGAACCAGGGGGCGCGCCTGCAGGGACAGGCGATGCATCCTGGTTCGCCCCACACGCGGCACTGCCGGCTGCCCGTCGATGGCCGCGCTTGGGTTGAGCTTGGGCGCGATGCTTTCGGATGTCCAGGGTGGGTTTTGGCGCCGCGCGCCTCGATGGTGGCTAGAACCGGACGCCCGTGCCATTCGTCGCTCGGTCGGGCGACCATCCAGCGTCAGGCCGCTGATGCGGCGGCATGCTGTCCGGCGCGGGCATGGGTTCCTTCGAAAGGGCGGTGGCGTCGATGATGATGGCCGCTCCCATGCCGGCGACGAAGTTGATGGCGGCCATCGCAAACAACGTGTGCGATCGACCCTCGTCCCACACCGCCGGCAGGCCACCGACCACCGGCAGACTCACGCGCAGCAGGAGGTCGAGCCCCGCTTTGCCCCAGTGACCGCGCTTTGCGTGGATCAAGGGCGGCACGAGCGCATAGGTCGCCAAGCTGGCGACCATGCAGCTCCCCTCGTCCAGCTGGTACTGCCGAGCAAACGACATGCTCCAGGCGACGAAGAGCTGGCCGGCCGTGTCGACCAGCAGCGGTTGCCAGCCATACCAGCGCTGCTCCGGCTCGGCACGCACAGCCAAGGTCGGCGTCACGTCCCAGGCTTCCGGCACGGCGGGCGCCTGGGCAAAGGGAACGTCAGCAACGGTTGGCGATGGCTCGGCGGCGTGCACGGCGTGGGTGGCGAAGGAGGCGAGGAGCACGACGAGCGCTCGCAGGAGGAGCGGGCCGGCGCTGGCCTTGATCCAGGTGTGGACAGCAGACACCACCGGTTCCTCCGTTGCCCGCCAGGCCGTCGGCGGCGCTAGTTCGCCGACAGCGACACCGTGGCACCCTCCGGCAGCCGACCAAAGGAGCGATGCTGCGCCGCTCGGCTGCGCGCGTCCAGCCATGTTTGCGTGCGGCCGCCGCGACTTCAACGGTCTGGGATCTGGCTGGACAGCGCATGGACGCCGGGGCAAGCTCCGCTCCGGCACGGCAACGGGCATGGGGGAGCTGTCATGGTCGGGAAATCTCGCTTCTTGCGCCGCATCCAGCGCAGCTGGCCGCGCGCGGCGCTTTGGTCCGCCGGCATGCTCTGGGCCGCCGAAGCGTTGGCACGCGGCGGCGGTGGCGGCGGCGGTAGCGGTGGTGGTGGCGGCGGCGGCGGCGGCCACGGCGGCGGTGGCAGCGGCAGCGTCAGCGTGTTCGCCCTCTTCTTCGCCGCGTTGTTCACCGTGGCCAGCGCCATCTACGCGCGCGCCCGCTTCGCGCGCAAGGGCCGGGCAACGCGGGCAGCGATGGCCCGCATGGCCAAGCACGACGCCGCCTGGAGCCAGGAGCGCCTCGCGGCGTTCGCCGAACAGGCGTTCATGACCCTGCAGAAGGCCTGGTGCAACTTCGACTACGAGACGCTGGGCCGCCTGATGGAGCCCCGCTTGCTGGCCCTCTGGACCGAGCGCCTGGAGTTCCTCGCGGCGCACGGCCACCGCAACAAGCTGGAGCGTCTGACGATTGACGAGATGCGCTTTGTCCTGGCCAATGACGAGCCGGGGAAGGACAACGACCACGTGACCGTCTGTTTTGATGCCTCGGCGATCGACTACACGGTGGATGCGCACGGCACGATTGTCGCGACGGTCCTGCCGGATCTGTTCAAGGAGGCCAACACCGACAAGGAATGGACCCCGTTCCGCGAGTTCTGGACGTTCAAGCGCACCGGCGAGCTCTGGCGCCTTGCGGACGTGCAGCAGCAGGACCAGTGGGAACGGGTGATTGATGCGCCGAATACGGAGCTGGATGGGACGGCGGAGGCCGCGGGGTAGGTGGCGCTGCGGCTTTCGTCGCGGGTACCCTGGACGCAGTTGACGCCGCCCGATGCGCGGTGCACGTTTGCCGCGCGACGGCGAAGCCGCCCAAGGACCTTCCCATGACCGCCCTGCATACTGACGCTCTTGAAGCCGCCATCCAGCAACTGGACGCAGGCATTGTCGAAGCGCAGCAGTCGCCAGACAGCACGCTGCTGCGCGACGGCGTCATCCAGCGCTTCGAGTACACCGTCGACCTGTCCTGGAAGTTGATCCAGCGCTACCTGCGCGACATCGCCCAAGTCCCCGAGACGGAGTTCCGCACCAAGAAGGACCTGTTCCGCGTCGCGGCGCGCATGGACCTTCTGGCGGACGCTGCCGCCTGGATCGACTACTACGAAGCGCGCAATATGACGGCACACACGTACGACGGCGCAGTCGCAGGGCAAATCTACCGGCTGGCCGCGCCTCTGGCACGCGATGCTCGGCTGTTGCTGCAAGGACTGCGCGATGCCGCTTGACCTCACCGCCGAGCACCGCGCGCTGATCCTGGCGATTCTGGCGCAGCACGTGCCCGACCGCGAAGTCTGTGCGTTCGGCTCGCGCGTGAAGGGGACGGCCAAGAAGCACTCCGACCTGGACCTGGCCATCGTGGGGGACGAACCGCTGCCGCTGGCGGTGCTGGGCGCGCTGGCGGATGCCTTCAGCGAGTCGAACTTGCCATTCAAGGTCGACGTCGTGGACTGGGCGAGCATTAGCGCGGGGTTTCGGGAGATTGTGCGGGGGGAGCGGGTGGTGTTGGCAAAGGCAGTGCGGTGAGTTCGCGCCGCAACAGCGTCAGCAAACCCTTCTGCTCCTGGCGGACTGGCTGTGCACGCGCGATGCCTGCCAGCGTTCGCCGCGCAGCGTCTTTGTCGCCAGCCATCTGCCATGACTTCGCACCCATCAAGACTACTGCCGGATCAACGAGAGCGCCGCCGCGAGTCTGACAGCTGATGGCCGCGTCCAGGTCGCGGGCCGCTTCTGCGAATCGGCTCAAAGCAAAACGGATTCGCCCAAGGTCCACAATGACGCTGCAATCCGTGAGTCCGAGGCGTTCGGCCTCCAACAACGCCTTCTCTGCGCGCGCCGGTTCGCCCGTTTCCAGCCAGACACTTCCGGCAAGGCGATGCAACGGTCCTGCAAACCGGCCATCCGTTGGCGGATTTGCCAGCACCTTCGTCAAGATGCGACGGGCGTCGTCAAACCGACCCTGCCGGCACAGCGCGGCGAAGACGTTGTAGAGGTCATCGGCCCTGTTCGCGCATTCTGGCAGCAGAAACGATAGTGCATTGAAGGGTTTGTCTCCCTCGCCTGCACGAATCAAGGCACGGCTCGCGGCACGGCAACGATCCTCGACGGTGCGAAAGCGTTCTGGCGTGGCCAAGTAGTCGCGTTCCTCCATGCCACGCAGTGCGCCGTCAGAGGCATAGGTTGCGTGAACGCGTGGCGCCACGAATAGGCAAGCAGCACTCCACACCGCAATCGTTGCTGCAAGAGTCATGGTCACCCGCGGTCGCCTCAGCTCCCACTCGTGAACCAGCAGAGCCAGTGCGACCGAGAAGGCAGCCGCGGAGGGCAGCATCCAACGGTTTGCCAGCGAGTACTTTCCGTCTACTCCCGGAACGTTCAGTTCCCGGATCAGAAGCACGGGGACCAGGGACGCGCCAAGCCACAGCCACAACAGCATGAGTCCGGAGCGCCTTGAAACGACCGCCCAGACCGCTACGGCAATCCAGCCGACGACGGCCAACGCCGCGGGAACCCACATCGCGGGCTCCTCGGCTTGCGCGAGAACGATGTTGTGAACACCAGTCTCCAGACTGAACGGCCAGAGCCCCTGCAGGTAGATGCCGGCGCTGACCAGGATGCGCAATGGCGCAAAGGCGAGGGGGGCCGAAGCCTTCGGGCCAAGGCAGGCGGCGCGAAGGGCAAGGTAGGTAGCGGTCAAGAGCCACGCCGGCACAACAGGGATCCACCATGCCGGTGGCTTGGGCGCAGAGTCGGCAGCCGGCGACGTGGGGCGCGACCACCAACACCAGAATGTCACCACGGCCACGAGGACGATGGCCGCCTCCTTGCTGCCGAACGCCACCGTCATCGCCAGCAGGTGCAGCACCAGCCAGCGGCCCTGCGCCGTTGCGCGCCACCGAATCAGGCCCACGAGCGCCCAGGCGCTCCCCGCGCACGCGACCAGATCCTACCGCGCCATGATGAGGCAGGTAGGTTCGACCGCCACGGGATGCAGACCGAACATCAGGCCGGCCAGAGCTGCCCAGAGACGCGAGACACCCAGCGCGCGTGCCAATGCCTGGACGCCTGCCACGCCGACAAGCAGCCAGGCCACCTGCACCACGTGAAAGCCCGCAGGGTTGCGGCCCCAGGCGGCGACCTCCAGCAACCAGCTCGCCTTTGTCAGCGGTCGCCAGTAGGGAATATGGTTGCCAGAGGATGACCAGAAGTAGTCATGCGTCAGGTTGCCCCACAGCTGACTCAAGCTGTCGAGAAAGCGGTTCTGCTCGATCAGGAAGCCGGCATCGCCCACAAAGCCGAAGGTTGGTGACGTCCGGTACGCGACGGCAACGACGACAAGCGCCGGTAGCCACCAGTAGCGACGCATGGCATTGGCCGTGCTCATGGAGTGCCCCTTTCTCGCGCGCACAGATGCAATGTCCGATCCCCGTGTCGACCGCCTCGCAACCGCCCTCAGTGCCAGCGTCTCCGGCAACCGTTTGCCCGCGCCCGAGGGATGCTGCACCGCCTGCGCAAGACTGTCCAGCCGCGGATCCCAGCGTTCGCTCCCCGAATCGCCCGTGCAGGCTGAGTGACCGCACGGGCGATTCGGGGCCAGCCCGCTCGCCAAGCCCGCGGATGTGCCGCGCGTGAGATCGCCGGAACGTGTCACCAAAATGTCACCAGACCTCCCAGCGCCTGACCCTTGACCTTGGCCGGGCCGTTATGGCAAACCGCGATCCACCACGGCAATTCCGCCGCCAATGAGTTCAGCGCCATGCCCACGACGAATCCCGCAACGAACCCCGCCGCTTCCGTCGACCCGTACCTCCCCACGAACCCCGACGCCGCCAAGGCCTACGCCGTCGCCCTCGCCCTGGCCCAGACCTGCCTGAACAAAGGCGAAAGCGCCCGGCTCGAACCCGCCGACTGCGAGACGGCCCTGGCTCTGCTGACCGAGGACTTCAAGGCCCACCCGGAGTGGGCGACGGCGCTTGCGGGGCGCAAATTCGGCACGGCAGAATTGGGTGCGTTGGCGGCCTCCATTGTCGCGTACCGCAAGGCGACCGACGCGAGCCCGCTGGATTGGCGCGAGTTCGAGAAGCTCACGCCCGAGCAGAAAGCGCGCGTGCCCGTCATCGCCAAGGTGCTGTCCGCCTACAAGAACGCGGTGACGGTGAAGGCCAAGCGCACCTGTGGGTTGGATGCGGTTGGCGTGCTCGGGCGGGGGATGAGCATCAGCTCGACGTCGGCGCCGTCGGTGCATGCCGGCCTGTCCAAGTTCATTACCGGCGCGGAGGTACGCACCCAACTGCTCGCCGATGCCGGCATCACGGCGACCGACCTGCAGAAGCTCATCGGCATGCGCGACGAGCTGGCGGCCTATCCGACGGTCAAGGGACAGCGCGACCATTTGAAGTCGACGCTGGCGGACCAAGTCGACCTCTACGGCGTGCTGGTCGAGGTGCTGTTCGACGACCTGCGGGTGGCCGCGAGCATGGCGTTTGCCGGCGATCCGACCACGCACGACAAGATCTTCTCGCGCCTGCCACGCGCGCCCGAGCGCCGCAGCAAGCCGGCGGTGGTCAAGCCGGCGGAGTGAGCGCCGCGGTCGGGTTCTGGCCTGCACGAATCGGCTTCGGCTGTGCACGAATCGAGTTCGGGTCTGCGCGAATCCACTTTGGGTCTGCGGCAGTCGCCTTCGGGTCTGCACGAATCGACTTCGCGCCTGCAGCAATCGACTTCGCGTCTGCAGCAATCGACTTTGCGTGCGCAGCAACCGACTTCGCGTCTGCAGCAACCGACTTTGCGTCTGCAGCAATCGACTTTGCGTCTGCAGGAATCGCCGCGGTTGAGGGCTTGAACAGCCCGCACCTGAAGGTGCGGGCAACTGTCACGAAGCCTCTTCGAGGCTGCTTCAGCAGGCTTTGCGATAGTTGCCCGGTGCTTGAGCACCG
>CAIXAA010000471.1 GCA_903917305.1 uncultured Myxococcales bacterium
AGCAGTCCTCCGGGCGGGTCGACGGCTTCTCGCTGGGGGAGCACAGGCCGTCGCCGCACGCCGCGCAGTCGACCGGGCAATTCTCCAGGGTCTCTTTGCAGTCCTGGGTGTTGCACGCCTTGTCGCCGCAGACGCAGCAGTCCTCGGAGCACAGCTTGGCGTTTTCATCGGGATCGCACTTGCCGTTGCCGCAGTAGCAGTCGTCCGGGCAATTCTTCTTGCCTTCGCCCACTTCGCAGATGCCGTTGCCGCACTTGGCCACCGGCGGCAGCTCCTGCGCCAGCACATCCACGGGCGGCACATCCGCGACCGCGACGTCCGGTTCCGTCGTCGCCTGGTCCCCCGGTTGCAGGTCGGTCAGCGGCGCATCCTTGGCCAGCGTGTCGGCGCCCGCCAGCGTGTCCGCGCCCACCGTCGTGGCATCGGCATCGGCGAGCGCCGCGGCCTTCTGCGCCTGCGTCTGGTAGACGAACAACGCCTTGTCCGGAATCGGCGTACAGGCCGCGCTCACAAGCAAACCAAGCAGGATCAGGTACTTCATCGACGGAGCTCCAAGTCGCAGAGGCCTCGCGCGTTCGCAGCCATCAGAACCGCCATGCCAGCCCGGTTCCCAGCGCGGTCGGCCCGGGCGTCCAGGCCACTTTCGCGTCGCTGTGCAGCCACATCCACGTGCCCACGCCCGCGCAGACGATGCCGGCACCGCCCAGGCCCCACGCCAACGCCTCGCGGTTGCGGATCGAGGAGCCGCGGCGATCCGCCTCCGCGTAGCTGATCTTGGCGATCTTGCCGCCCGTGACCTTGGTGTCGGCGTTGAAGCTGTCGATGTCGCTGAGCGTGGCCAGGTACACGCCAAGGCCGCCGAGCCCCAGCGCCACACCGCCGCCCAGCAGCGTCCACTGCGGCCACGTCGACGCGGCCACGGGCTGGGTTCGCCGCACGACCGGGTCCGGCTCCGTGCCTTGCGCGTGCACCGTCTCGCCGACACCAGCCTGCGCCGTCGTCGATTCTGCCTTGATCTTGGCCACGATCGCCTCACGCCGCAGCTGCGCCTGGCTGCGGTTGGCCGCGCCCGGACCCGCCAGCTTGAGGTAGGTGTCGAGCTGCGCCAGCGCCGCCTTGGGATCGCCTGCCTGCTGGTACGCCACCGCGGCCTTGTAGTTCAGCTCGAAGCGTTCCGGTGCCTGGCGCGCCACATCGGCCCAGAGCTGCGCCGCCAGGCGCAGATCCCCGCTCTTCGCGACCGTCTCGCCCTCGCTGACCCGTTGATCGAGCTTGGCATTTTCAATCTCGGCCAGGATCGTCCGCGCGCGCTGCTGCCGCTCGGCATCGACGCCCTGGGCCGCAAGGAACTGCCGCAGGTGGCCTTCGGCCGCGTCGCGCTTGCCCGCCAGATGCTCTGCGCGGCCGGCACCATAGAGGTACAGCGGATCCGGGTGGCTCTGGTTGGCCGCGAGGTAAAGCTCCGCAGCGCGGGCGTAATCGGCAGCCTCGAACGCCGCGCTCGCCTGCTGCGCCATCGCCGCCGCAGCCTTGGTCTTGTCGAAGCCCTTGGGCTCCGCCGCCAGCGCAAGCGCCGTCAGCAGCACGCCGCACAGCACGATTCCCCAGACCAGACGCTGCAGCGCGGATCGCCGCTCGATGTCGTTCACATCCCCTCCCGCGCAATGCCCGACGTGCCCCAGCCAAGGCCCGCGTGCCGGGGGATGCTAGCGCGCGCCAAAGGCGCGAAGCAAGCGAACACGCAGCGGTCGATCGCAGGGCAAAGCCGCTGGACAGGCTGCGAAGGCCGCCCCAAGCTTCAGTCCGTCGCGCTGGCGCCCGACCTGGACCTGATGCACCCGATTCTCCTGCACATCGGCACCCTTCCGATCCAGAGCTACGCCGTCTTCGTGGCGCTGGCGGCGCTGGTCGCCTTTCGCATCCGCCGCAGCGAGCTGGCGCGCCTGGGCTGGCAGGCGGATCCGCAGCAGCGGCGGCTGGCGTTGGCGGCGCTGGTCGGCGCGGTGCTGGGCTCCAAGCTGGGCGTCGCGCTGTTCCCGGCGCTGGGCGATCCGCGCGCGTTCTGGCTGCGGATGCTGGACATCGACTTCACCGGCAAGACTGTCGTCGGCGCGCTGGCGGG
>CAIXAA010000472.1 GCA_903917305.1 uncultured Myxococcales bacterium
ATGTAGGGGCGCCGGCAGGACAAACACGGGTCGCTGGCTTGGCATTCCTGGCGGTGGCGGGGGCGGGTTCGGGCACGGGTTCCGGTTCCGGTTCCGGTTCGGGTTCCGGTTCCGGCTCCGGTTCCGGTTCCGGTTCCGGCACGCGGCCGGCCACCTTCGTGCAAGGCAGTCGGCCGCGCCCGGTCAGGAGAGGGCTACGGGCAACCCGGCGCGCTGCACAGGAGGCCGCCGTCGATCCAGGCCTGCAGCAGCGCTGCGTCGGCCGCCGGCAACGGGCCGGAGGGCGGCATCGCGCCAGCCGCGACCTTGGACTGCATCAGCGACGCCATCGGCTGAGCCGCCGCGCAAGTGGCCGCAAAGCTGTGGCAACCGGCGCAGGAGGCCAGGACGGGCTGCAGCGACGTAAACGTCGTCGCGCACACGGGAGCCGGAGCGGGTGCGGGAGCCGGGGCCGGTGCCGGGGCCGGAGCGGGAGCCGGTGCCGGGGCCGGAGCCGGAGCGGGAGCCGGTGCCGGAGCGGGAGCCGGAGCGGGAGCGGGTGCCGGTGCCGGTGCCGGTGCCGGTGCCGGCGGCTTGGTGCCCGCCTTGTCGCCATCGTCGTCCTTCTCGCCTGCGTCATCCTTTTCGCCGCCGTCGTCCCCTTGCTTGGTGGGGGGCTGAATGGCCGGAGCCGGCTGCGCATCCCCCGAACCTTCCGCCGGTTTCGCCGCTGCTGCCGCCGTCGGTGCCGGCCCGGGTGCGGGTGCCGGAGCTGCCGTGGGATCCGGCGCGGGTTTGGGTGCCGGAGCGGCCGTGGATTCCGGCGCGGGTTTGGGCTCGGCGACGGCCTTGGCGGCGTCGGCGCCCCCGCCGGCGTCTGCGGACAGCCTGTGGTGCCAGCCGCTCGCATCGGCGCCGGGCGCGACATTGGCCAGCGCAAATCCTGCCGTGCCGCCAGATCCGGAGACCGCGGCACCATCTGCCGCGCCGGAGTCAGCGGAACCGTAGCTTGCGGCCGACCCTTGGTCGACGGCGCAGGCGGCGGCCGCAGGTGCGAGAAGGATCCAAACAACTGCAAATTGTGCTCTCATGAAACTACCTCGCGCGGAGGAGCAATTCCGGGGGAACCGGGGGACTCGCTTCCGCAGTTCGCGCAGGCCAGAAGCGGGCTGCGCAGCACGGATAGGTACCGGACAGTCACGCAGGGAAACCAGCCAAGAATCATGAAGAGGGAGGTATTTTCCCTGATTCTGGTGATTTCCAGCCAGATTGGGTGTCATGAATTGGCATGGAATCGGGGGAGATTCGCGTCCGAATCAGCGACGGCCGTGCGCGCACCTTGGAGGCGTCAGCGGTCGGGTTCCGCATCAAATGTCGGCAGTTCCGGCGCAGGCACGTACCAGGCTGCGCGCGAGGCGAAGTGCGCGTTCGCGGTCGGCGGTGTGGCGGGCAGGTCATCGAGGCCGCCCGCCGGCACGATCCAGAAGCGGCCGTTGCGCGTGCGCCAGGGCGCGGCCGAGCCGCAGACGCTGCAGAAGGCGTTGCACCACGCCTTGGCGCCCGGCAGCTCGAAGCGCTGGACGCGATCCTCGCCGGCGAGGAACTGCAACTGGCCGTCCTGCACGCAGATGTTGGCGGCGAACGTCGAGCCCGAGCGCTTGCGGCAGCGCGAGCAGTGGCAGTACTGGAAGAAGCGGTACGGCGCGGCGACGGACCAGCGCACGGCGCCGCAGACGCAGGTGGCGGTGGCGGGGGAGGTCATGGGTCAGCTCCTTGTCAGGCGCCGCGGGTCCTTGCAGCGGGACGCTCAGTTGCACGAGGAGCACGTTGAACCCGCGCAGGTCTTCCCCGCCTTGGCCGTGCCGGTGGCGTCGCAGCAGTCGCCGCTGCTCTTGCACGCCGAATCGCAGTAGCAACCGCTTCCCTGCCCGCCGCAGTGCGTGTCGCAGAAGTGGGCGGGGCCCTTGTAGCAGTCCGTCGGGCAAGAGCTCGCGGTCTCGGTGGCCTCGCAGGTGCCGTTGCCGCAGCTGGGGATGCAGTCGACCGGGCAGTTGGCGTACGTCTCGCCCATGTCGCACTTGCTGTTGGCGCACAGGGTCTTGCAGGTGGACGCCGCGTCGCAGGTGCCGATGTTCGTGGCGGTCTTGCACGCCGTGCCGCTGGGCGCCGGAGTCGCGGAGCACTTGCCCAGCGTGCACCAGTCGCTGGTGCAGTCCTTCGCGTCGTTGCAGGTGTCCGTGCACTCGCAGCCCGCCCAGCCGTCGCCGCTGAGCAGCATACCCCAGGCGCCTACCCCGTACTTGACGCCCGCAGCGACGAGGCCGGTGCCCGCGGGCCGGACGTCGTAGAGGTAGGCGCTGCCCGCCTTCCATTGCGCGTCGCGCTTCCACAAGAGCGCGCCGGCGTCCTTGGTCACGGCCACGAGGCTGGCCACCTCGTTGCTGCCGGGCCAGGTGGCTGAGACGAGCCCGAAGCTGGTTTCCGCAAGGGATTTCGGCCCTCCGGTCGTGCCGAGGACGCCGGTCTGCCAGGAGATTGTGCCTGCGGGATCGATGCCAGCGCGGTACTGCGGGCTCTGCGCGGCGGTGCCCTGCCGTCCCGCTACGGCAATCTGGCCGTTGGCGAGCACCGTCATCGCGTCGATGCTGGTGGCCTGACCGATCAGGGACAGGGACCACACGAGCGTGCCGCCCGGCTTCAGGCGCTTGACGAAGACATCGGTGAGGTTGCCCGTGGACCAGCCGCCGGACGAAGCAGTGAACGTCGTGCCGGCGACGACGACTCCGGTGTCGAGGGGGCCG
>CAIXAA010000473.1 GCA_903917305.1 uncultured Myxococcales bacterium
CTCATCACGCAACGCAAAACCCGGGCGACCGAGGCGGTGAGCAAATGAAGCATGCCCCCTCGCCCCTGGCGCGCATCCTGCCGCACCTGCTGCTGATTCCCGTGACCGTGGTCACGCTCTACCCGGTGCTGTACGTCATCAAGCTGGCGTTTTCGGGTACGGCGGGCGTCTCGGCGTCCCCATGGCCCTGGCCCGAGACGTTCAGCCTCGACACCTTCCGCACCGTGATCGGCCGCACCGACGCCTCGGGCACCTGGCTGTTCGGCCGCCAGCTGGCCAATTCGCTCGTGGTGGCGCTGGCGACGACAGTGCTAGGTATCACGCTGGCTTGCACGGCCGCCTACGGCTTTGCGCGCTTCGAGTTCCCCGGCCGCCGCGCCGGCCTGCTCGCCTTCCTCGCCACGCAGATGTTCCCGGGAATCCTCACGATGATCCCGCTCTACGTGCTGATGCAGAAGCTGAACCTGCTCGACTCGATGCTGGGGCTGGTGCTGGTCTACGCGACGACGGCGATTCCGTTCTGCACCTGGACGCTCAAGGGCTACTTCGACACCTTGCCCAAGGAAATCGAGGAGTCCGCCACCATCGACGGCGCCAGCCGCTTTGCCATCTTCTGGCGCATCATCCTGCCGCTGTCGGCGCCGGCCATCGCCGTGACCGCCCTGTTCTCCTTCATGACCGCATGGAACGAGTTCGTCCTGGCCTACACCTTCTTGTCACACGAGGTCGCCTACACGATGCCCGTGCAAATCCGCAGTTATGTCGGGGACAAAGAAGTGCAGTGGTCGCTGTTCGCCGCCTCGTCGCTGCTCGTGAGCGCGCCGGTGATGGCCCTCTTCTATGCCCTGCAAAAGCACCTGGTTGGCGGTCTGACTGCTGGCGGCGTCAAGGGTTAGGCCGGCATGCACAAGCCCGACATCCGTCACTACGAAGGCCAGGACCTCGAAGCGCTGAGCGACATGCCGCGCTACACCGGCTGGATCCTGGAACATTTTGCCCGGCACATCCACGGCCGCGTCGTCGAGATCGGTGCGGGCATTGGCAACGTCTCGGTGCGCTACGTCGAGCAGCTGGACGAGGCGCTGCTGGTCGAGCCGGCCGCCAACCTCCATGAACGCTTGAAGGAACGCGTCGCACACCTGCCGCACGTCCACACGGCGAACGCGCTGCTGGAGGACGTCGATCCGGCGCTGGTGCGCGAGCCCTTCGACGCCGCGCTGCTGGTCAACGTGCTGGAGCACGTCGAGGACGATGCAGCCTTGCTGCGCCACATCCATGGCCTTTTGAAGCCGGGCGGCGCGCTGCTGCTGTTCGTGCCGGCGCTGCCGTGGCTCTACGGCACGCTCGACCGGCGCATCCACCACGTGCGCCGCTACTTGAAGCCGGAGCTGGCGGATCTGCTGCGGGCGGCCGGCTTTCAGATCGGCACGTTGCGCTACTTCGACCTGCTGGGCATCGCGCCCTGGCTGGTGGCGGGGCGCGTCGTCAAGACCCAGGAGTTCAACCAGTCCGGCGCGCAGTGGTACGACCGCCTGGGCGTGCCGGTGACGCGCTGGCTGGAGGAGAGGGTCGAGCCGCTGCTGGGCAAGAGCCTGATTGCCATCGCGTATCGGCCGCAGTAACGCCACCCTCCGCGCGATCTTGACGCCGCAAGCGCGCGGGTGCACCGTGCCGACAACCAACTTCCACCAAGCCACTGCCATGCTGACGAGCCTTCGCCTCAATCCAGATCTCTTGAAAGTTCCGCGCTATACGGCCGGCCGCTCCATCGCGGAGGTGCAGGAGCACTACGGCCTGACCGACGTCGTCAAGATGGCGTCGAACGAGAATGCGCTGGGCGCTTCGCCGCTTGCGGTGGAGGCGGCGCGGCAGGCGCTGGCGGA
>CAIXAA010000474.1 GCA_903917305.1 uncultured Myxococcales bacterium
CGGTGAGCGTGCCGACCGCGCCTTCCATCGCGTCGCGGGCGTTGCCCATCAGGTTGAGCAGCACGCGCTGAATCTGCGTCGGGTCGCCCAGCACGTTGCCGCAACCGGGCGTCACGACCACGTCGATCTGGATCGCCTTGGGCATCGAAGCGCGCGCCAGCTGGACGGTCTCCTGGAGCACCGGCTCCAGCGCCAGCGGCACCAGCGACGCCTTGCGATCGCTGCGCCCGGCCGCCAGCAGCCAGATGACCAGCTCCTTGGCGCGCTCGGCTGCCTGCGTGATCTGCGTGAGGTCGCGCTGCGCCGGGCTGTCGGCATCGACCTCCATGCGCGCCAGCTCCGCGTAGGCCAGGATCGGCGTCAGGATGTTGTTGAAGTCATGGGCAATCCCACCCACCAGCGTCCGCAGCGTCTCCGCCTTGCGCTCGTGGTGCAGCGTTTCGGACTGCTCGTGCTCCGCCTGCGTGCGCCGCAACTCCGTGACATCGCTCAGCGCCGCGCGGCACAGGTGGTCCGGCGTCGCCGGCGCCGCGTCCAGGCGCAGCACGACCGCGGGCTGCTCCGCGCGCTCCACGGTGAACTCCAGCGTGGCCTTCTCCTGCCGACCGAACGTGCTCCCGAGCAGCTTCGTGAGCGCCGCCGATCCTTCCTGCGCCATGAACGGCGCGAGGTTCCGACCCACCAGCTTGGAGCGCTCCATGCCCAGCAGCTTGGCACCGGTCAGGTTGATGGCGCGCACGATGCCGTCCGGATCGAGGGTCAGGTAGCCGACCGGCGCGAAGTCATAGAGGTCTTCGAACTTCCTCGCAATCTGCTCGAACGCGTCGTGGGCCGTGCGCAACTGCTCGTTCTGCAGCTCCAGCTCGATCTGGTGCACCTGCAGCTCGTGCACGAGGCGGCGCGCATCCGCCTCCAGCCAGGCGGATGTCTCCGGCACGTCACCCTTGCGCAGCCGGTCCTCCGCTTGCTGGCGAAGGTCGGGCTCGGCTGCTCGGCTTGGGGGCCGCGTCATGGTTCCTCCTGTGCGGAACTGCCCTTGCCAGTGCTCCCCTTCACCGTACCAGCCTGTCGCTCAAGACGCTCGGTCGCCTGCGCCAGTTCCGCAGTGCGCTTCTGCATCTGCTGCTCCAGCGCCTCGTGGCCGCGCCGCAGCTCCGACTCCAGCCGCTTGGCCACCGTGATGTCGGCAAACGTGATCACCAACCCGTCGATGCGGTTGTCCATCGTGCGGTAGGGCATGATGCGCGCCGTGAACCAGCGCCCGTCCGCCGTCGTCAGCTGCCGCTCGCGGAACACCAGCGTGCGCAGCACTTCCCGCGCGTCGTCCGCCAGGTCCGGGTACTCCAGCGTCGAGGTGATGTCCGTCATCGGCCGGCCCACGTCGCTCGGAATCAACCGGATGATCTTGGTCGCCTGCGTCGTGAAGCGCCGCACGTTCAGCTCGCCGTCGAGAAAGACCGTCGCGATATCGGTGCTGTTCAGCAGGTTCTTCATGTCGTTGTTGGCGCGCGACAGCTCATCGACCTTGGCCTGCAACTCCGCGTTGACCGTCTGCAATTCCTCGTTGAGTGATTGCATCTCCTCCTTGGACGTCGTCAGCTCCTCGTTGGTCGACTGCAGCTCCTCGTTGGCCGATTGCAGCTCTTCGTTCGCGGACTTGAGCTCCTCCTGCGAGGACTGCGCCTCTTCGCGGGCGCCCTGCAGCTGGTCGCGCGCCTCCTGGATCGCCGCCTCCAGCTCCTCGGCGTGCAGCACCTCCGGCGAAGCGTGCCCGAATCGCTTGACCTTGCGCGGCTTCTCGGTCGGCGGCGTTGCGACGTCCATGAACAGGATCATGGTCGTCCCGCGCAGACCCTCCGGCTCGGTGATGGAGTGGATCGCGACGTCCACCGTCTGGTTGCCGCTGCCGGTGTCCACCTTGAGCCCGGTCAGCTGGATGTCCGTGCGTTCGCGCTGCGCCTTGAGTAAGGCGCCCTGCAGCTCGTGGCGCAAGCCCATGCGGGCCATGGCGAAGATGTTCCAGTTCGCGCGGCCGGCTGCCGGCTCCAGGTAGCGGCCGGTGCGCCCGCTGACGTAGAGGATGTCGCCGTCGCGGTTCACCAGCACAGCCGGCGGCGCACAGCGCTGCAACAGGAATTGATCCGCGAGGTTCTGCAGGTTCACGGGCATGCGCGGCGTCGTGTCGCGGACTTCTTCCATCGGGGCTCCACGCAGATGCGCCGGCCGCGCGGCGGGAAAGATCAGTGGTTCCGGGCGCAAGGCCGACTCGCTGCGCCGGTACAGCCGCGCCTTGCCGGGCAGCGACTGGAACAGGTCGCCCGAGGCGCCGACCGTCTCCGCGTTGCCCAGGAACAGCAGGCCATCGCGGTTCAGGCTGTAGTGGAACAGCGGAAACAGGCGCCGTTGCAGCTCCGGCTCCAGGTAGATCAACAGGTTGCGACAGCTGAGCACGTCGAGCTTGGTGAACGGCGGATCGGTGACGAGGTTCTGCACCGCGAAGATGACGCACTCGCGGATGTCCTTGTTCACGCGAAAGCCGTTGTCTTCCTGGAGGAAGAACCGGCGCAGCCGCTCCGGCGACACGTCCCCGGCGATGCTCGGCGGGTACAGGCCGGCGCGCGCGCGCTCGATGGCGTCGCGGTCCAGATCCGTGCCGAAGATCTGCAGCGTGCGGCGCTGGGGCGGCTGCTGCGCCGCCATCGCCTCCTTGATCACCATCGCGAGCGAGTACGCCTCCTCGCCGGTCGAGCAGCCGGGCACCCAGACCCGCAGCGGCGCGCTCGGCGGCCGCGACGCCAGCAGCACCGGCAAGGCCTCGTTCTGGAGTTGTTCCCACACGTCCGTGTCGCGGAAGAACCGCGTCACGCCAATCAGGAACTCCTTGAACAACAGGTCGGCTTCCGCCGTATTTTCCTGCAGGTAGCGTGCATAGGTGGCGATGCCGTCGATCTGGTGGATGGCCATGCGCCGCTCGATGCGGCGGTAGAGCGTGCTCTTCTTGTAGTCGGAGAAGTCGTGCCCGGTGTGGTCGCGCAGGATCAGGATGATGCGCTCGATGGAGCTCTGCGCCCGCGTGTCGAGGACGATCTTGGAGCGGACGAGGTAGGGGGTGTGCCCCACGAATGCCTTGATTCGCAATGGCAATTCGTTGGCGGGCGCGATGATGTCGGCCAGGCCCGCCTCGATGGCGCTGCGCGGCATGGCGTCAAAGCGTGCCTGGGCGGGGTCTTGGACCAGGACCAGGCCGCCCTTGTCCTTGATGGCGCGCGCGCCGAGCGTGCCGTCGGAGCCCATGCCGGACAGCAGCACGCCGATGGCTTGTTCCTTGCGGTCGTCGGCGAGCGACTTCAGGAAGGTGTCGATCGGCAGGCGCAGCCCGCGCTTGGCGACCGGCGCGGCGAGGCGCAGTACGCCGCGCAACAGCGCCAGCTCCTTGTTCGGCGGGATGACGTAGACGCAGTTCGGCTCCACGTGCACGCGGTCCTTGACCTGCAGCACGCGCAGCGTGGTGGAGCGCTGCAGCAGTTCCGGCATCATGCCTTTCTGCGTCGGATCAAGGTGCTGGACGACGACGAAGGCCATGCCCGAGTCGACCGCGACGTTGGACAGGAACTGGTCCAACGCTTCGAGCCCGCCGGCGGACGCCCCAATGCCTACGACGGGGACGGCAGCTTCCCGCGCCCGATGCGCGGGCGCTGCTGCTTTCGCCTTCGAATCCGTCGGTATCCGCTTGGCCACTGCAGCCCCGCCTGCGAGCTCGACTGTCCGGGACGCGGCGGTTCACCCTGGAGGGGGCGACGCTGGCTCGGGTTGTTCGGCACACGCGGGTCGAATGCTACGCTCGCGTCCATGGATTGTCGAGGGAAAGCGGGTGTCGCCACTTCCTGGAATACCTTGATCTTGGGTGCGTATTTCGTGAGCGGGCGCCAGCGACGGCGCCGCGGGCAGGATCGGCCGACGGTTCCGTCCCTACTTCCCCTGCGCCACCTTCTGATCCAGCGTCAGCTCCGCCAGTTCGTCGTGAAAGCGCACCTTGGCCAGCATCTGCTGCTCCTGCGCGTCGACGATGGCGATCGTGTTCTCCTGCACCTTCTGCGAGGTTTCCTTCATCTTCTGCTGCAGGTGCGCCATCAGCGGCCCGGCGGTCTTGACGAGCTTCAAGCTGAAGATCTGCCCCTGCAGCTCGTTCAGGCGCACCCGGAACTCCTCGCCGCGCTCGCGCAGGCTGACGATGGCCTCCTCATGGCGCGCCATGTCGCCCCACAGCTTGAGCAATTTGTCCATCGCCTGCGCCACGGCCGGATCCTCCTTGGCCGTCTCCAGGTACACGCGCACCAGATCCACGCCGATTTGCGAGTGCAAATCCACGGTTCGCGTCATCGGCGTCGCCTCCTCGATCTCGATGGTCTGCGTCTCGCCGCCCTTGAGCTCCACCGCGAACAGCCGCGCTTCGCCGAATTGCTCTGTCGTCTTCGGGCTCTTCACGAGGTTCCAGCCCTTGCGCACCGTGTGCCGCACTAGGACGGTCGTCGGCGTCGTCAGGCGGTTGGTGATCTTGAGCTTGGTCGTGCGCACGTGCTGCACCTCGGCCGTCAGGACGCCGCGCACCAGCTTCTGCAGGTGCGAGATGCGGTCCGCCGTCGCCGAACCATCGCGATCCACGGCGATTTGCCGGTCAAGGGCGAAGGGCACCACGGCGATGGCGCCGGGAGGAATCGGGTCGGTCAAGCCTTCGCCGATGAAGCGGCCGGCGCCGTAGACGGTCATCGGGCCGGCTTCCAGCGTGGAGGTCGTCGGGTTGCGGAAGCGCACGGCGCGGAAGGCGAAATGCGAGTCGCCATGCGCACCTTCGGCGTCGTAGAGGTAGAGCACCTCGCCCGGCGCCTTGCCGGCGACGATGGAGACCATGGCGCTGGTGCCGCGGCCAACGTTCATGGCGCCGTGCGACTCGAAGTGGCTTTCGCCAACGGGAGCGCTGCCTTCGTCGCTGCCGCCCTTGCCGCCGGCCTGATCGCTGGGCGTGGACGACTCGACGAGCCGCACGCCGGCGCGCTGACCCGCCACGACGCCGCGCCCGGCCACCTTGATCTGCGCCGGCGCAACACCCTTTTCGATCAGCTGGTTGCGCAGCATGTTGGCGCGATCGAGCGCCTTGTCCTTGCCGTCCAGCTCGCCCGCCGCCGCGTAACCTTCGATGGTCACTTCGTTCTTGCGTGCGTTCAGCGACTGCGCCAGCGCCGCGACCTTCGCGTCGTCGTTGTCTGCCTTGCCCGCCACTTCGCGCGCCACCTTGTAGTGCATCGGCGGCGCGCTAGACGGCTTGGGCATGAGGTTGGCGTAGCCGCCCGAAGCACCGCTGCCACTGCGCATCAGACCGGCGACATGCTGGCCTTGCGCGCTGGCCGCCGGTCCCTGCAC
>CAIXAA010000475.1 GCA_903917305.1 uncultured Myxococcales bacterium
CAGATGGCCTGGTCGTCGCGCCCGGCCTCGCCGCCGCCACCAGCTCCGCCGCCCTGGCCGTGCAGATGGACGGCACCAGCATCGTCACCGGCAACGGCCGCGCCGGCGTCCTGGTCACGGCGAACGCAACCATCGAGATCGGCGCAGAAATCTCGCTCAACGCGCGCGGCGGCGTCTGGGCGCAGGGCGCAGGCGCCCTTGTGAACATGAGCGCTTCGGCGCTGGTGGCGCAGAACACCATGGTCGGCCTCGCGGTCACGGCCGGCGCCACGCTGCACGTCGACGGCACGCGCATCGCCGACACCGTCCCCCGCAGCGTCGTCCTGCCCGCCGGTGGCACGGCTGCGGTGGAACTTGCGGACGGCATTGGCATCTTCGGCCAAGCCCATGGCCGCATCAGCGGCGCCATCCTCAGCGGCAACAAGCGCGCCGGCGTCGTGGCGCGCGACTGCGCCACGCTGGCGAACGGCTGGCCGGACCTGGTCGTCGAGAACACCACCATCGGCGGCGGCCAATACGCCGTCGTCGTCAACGGCAACTACCCGACGGCCGCCGTCGACGCCGCGGAGAATGGCGGAACTGGCAATAATTTTGCTGGTGTCGCAGACAAGACCGCGCACGCGGACCTGCCCGTGCAAGACAGCCTGTGCGACGCCGCGTCCGCGTGCTCCCCCACACCGTGAACTCGCACGGCCCCTTCCCCAACATCGTGAGATCATGATTATTCCTTCCATCGATCTGCTCGGCGGCAAGGCCGTCCAGCTGCGGCGCGGCAACCCAGACGACTGCGCGCTCACCGTCGACGACCCGGTCGGGCTGGCGCAAGACTATGCACGGTATGGCGAAATCGCGGTCATCGACCTGGATGCGGCGCTGGGGCGCGGCGACAACCTCGCCGTCATCGAGCGCATCACCGCCCGCGTCGAAGCCCGCGTCGGCGGCGGCATCCGCGACCACGCCCGCGCGGACCGGCTGCTGCGCGGCGGCGCACGCAAGATCATCATCGGCACCCAAGCCACGCCCGACTTCCTGCGCCGCTACCCCAAAGACGCGGTCATCGTCGCCTTGGACGCGAAGAAGAACCGGGTCGTGACCGAAGGTTGGACGCAGACATCCGCCGACACGCCGGTGGAGCGCGCCAAGGCGTTGGAGGCGTTCTGCAGCGAGTTCCTGTTCACCGTCGTCGATCGCGAAGGCATGATGCAGGGCACGGATCTCGAGGCCATTCGCGCGGTTGTGGAGGCCACGCACAACCACGTCGTCGCGGCGGGCGGCATCACGACCGTGGCGGAGATCCAGGCGCTCGACAAGCTGGGCGCCTCCTGCCAGCTGGGCATGGCCATCTACACGGGAAAGCTGAGTCTTTCCGAGGCGTATTTGGCGCTACTGGACTGGGACAAGACCGGCACGCTGATGCCGGTCGTGGTGCAGGACATGGGCGGTCAGGTGCTCATGTTCGCGTGGGCGGACCAGGCGGCGGTGCGGCGCACGCTGGAAACCGGCGAAGGGACGTACTTTTCGCGCAGCCGGCAGGAGCAGTGGGTCAAGGGCGCAACGTCGGGTCATACGCAGAAAGTCCGCGAAGTCCGGTGGGATTGCGACCGCGATTGCCTGCTGTACCGCACCCAGCAGGTCGGCAACGCCTGCCACCTGCCGCAGCGCAGCTGTTTCGGACCAGAATGGTTCAATCTCGCCCATTTGGAGACGATCCTCCAGGATCGGCTGGTCCATCCAGAAGAGGGCAGCTTTGTCGCCAAGCTGTTCGCGGACGAGGCGCTGCTCAAGGCCAAGATCCTGGAAGAAGCGCAGGAACTGACGGAAGCGCCGACGGATCGCGACACGGTCTGGGAGGCGGCGGACGTGATGTTCTTCACGATGGCGCTGCTGGCCAGGCGCGGCCTGACGCTGGCGCAGGTGGAACGGGAGCTGCGCGGTCGGCACGGGCGGCGTCGCGGCTGACACCGCCCGTGGACGGCAACGCTACTTGGTGTCCGGAATCGTCTTCTTCATGCGCGGCAACGTCGGCGTCCCCGGCGCGGCGGGCATGGCTGCCGCGGGTGGCAGCACAATCTCAACGCGGCGGTTGTTGGCGCGCCCCTCGACCGAGGTGTTGTCCGCCACCGGCGCCGTGTCGCCCATGCCCACCGACTCGATGCGCGCGCTGGGAACACCCTGCGAGATCAGATAGGTACGAACGGCATTGGCGCGCGCTTCGGACAAGCGCTGGTTCGCCGTCGCCTTGCCGCGCGAATCCGTGTGGCCCTCGATGACCATCTTCTGGTCACCCGCCGCCAGCACGCTCGCCACCTCGCGCAGCTTGGCCTTGGCCGGCGGCAGCAGGATCGCCTTGCCGGTCTTGAACAGCACGCTGCCGGACAGGGTCAGCACCACGCCGCGCTGCTCCTGCTTCACATTCGCCAGCTTCTCGAGGTCGAGCATGGTCTGCTTGGCCTTCTCTTCGGCCGCGATGCGGGCGCGCTCCTCCTCCGCGAGGCGCTGTTCTGCCGTCTGCGCGCTCTGTTGGGCCTTCTGCAGTTCATCCCGCGTACGCTCCAGCGCGGTGCGCGTGTCGGCCGCGTTCTGCGCCTGGGCAGCGCGCAAATCCATCGCCGTCTTGTTGCGCTGGTTCACGGCGGCGACCACCTGCGCTTGCGCCTCGGCCAACTCGGCGCGGCGGACAGCGATATACGCAAGATCGACGGTATCTTGCGAGACAGCGCCGGCGCGAAACGCCGCCTCCGCGTGGGCCAGCGCGACGGAAGCATCGTGCAATTGGGAGGGCGACAATTCGGCGGCCTGGCTCTGCGCGGCATGCTGGTAGGCTTGCCGTGCCATGACCAGTTCACGCGGCGCAACCGTCGCGCAACCCACGCCACACATGGGGAACAGCGTCGACACCAGGCCAAAGGCCAGCCAATGCCAACCCTGGCGCATGGAGCTCAAAAACGTTCGCATGATCGTTCCTCCCGCCGATTACTTCGGCATGACCGGGTTCGGCGCCAGATCGTCCGGAACCGGCTGGTTCGGCGTCTTGGGCTGCATCGGCCCCGACGGATTGGTCGTCGCCGGCATGGGCTGCAGCGTGCGGATCTGGTCAAGCGCGCGTTGCGCCTCGGCCTTGTTGGTCGCCTGCCGCGCCAGGACCATGGCGAGATCAGCGTCGGCGGTGGCGCGCGCCAGCAACAGCTCCGCGCGGTGCGGCTTGTCGTCGGCGATGAGGGCCTGCGCCTGGGCCACCTCCTCCTTGGCCAGCTTCAAGTGCAGGGCGGCTTGGGGCTCCTGGGCCGCGCCCACCTCTTCCGCGGCACGAATGGACGATTGCGAGGAAACGATGGCGTTGGCGGACACCTGC
>CAIXAA010000476.1 GCA_903917305.1 uncultured Myxococcales bacterium
GCCTGGGCCTGACCGGCGAGGATGCGCCCGGCCTGATGGCGGCGGTCGACTATATCGCCACCCTGCGCCAGGCCCGGGACCTTGCCGCGCTGCCGGTGCCGCGCCGCGCCATCGTGATCGGCGCTGGCGGCGTCGGGGCGTTCGCCGTCCAGATCGCCAAGGCCCTCGGCGCCCACGTCATTGCCTGCGACGTTCGCGGCGATCGGCTCGAGCAGGTCGCCGCCGTCGGTGCGGACCTGTGCGTCAGCGTGCGCGACAAGAATCCCCGCGACGTCCGCAAGGAAGTCCACGGCGCCGCGAACGCCTGGGGCGTGCCGTCGCTGAACTGGCGCATCTTCGAGTGCAGCGGCACGACCGAAGGCCAGACGCTGGCCTTCACGCTGCTGGCGCGCGCCGCGACGCTCGTGCAGGTCGGCTTCTCGGCCAAGCCGGTGGAGCTGCGCTTCTCCAACCTCATGGCCTTCGACGCAACCGTGCATGGCACCTGGGGTTGTCCGCCCGAGGCCTACCCGGACGTGCTGCAGCTCATCTGGGACGGCAAGCTCGTCCTGGAGCCGTTCTGTGCCCACGCGCCCATCAGCAAGCTCAATGATCTCCTGGCCGACATGGCAGCGCACAAGCTGGAGCGGCGCATGATCGTCGATCCGCGCACCTGAACCACGCAAACCCGCAGGCACTTTCCTCTGGAGGATCCCATGACCACGCTCATCAACCATGACCTCGTCCCTGACCTCGTCTTTCGCCACATCCGCTACGAAGAAAGGCCGGTCCATGCGCGCGACGGCAGCGTGGTCGCCGGTCTGCACCAGGTGTGGATCGCCCTGGACAACGAGAAGCAGCTGAATTCGTACACGACCGAGGCGGTCAAGGAGGTCATCCTCGCCTTCCGCCGCGCCAGCGCCGACCGCAAGGCCGTCGCCGTCGTGTTCACCGCCGTCGGCAACAAGTCGTTCTGCACGGGCGGCAACACGGCGGAGTACGCGAGCTACTATTCGAACCGTCCGCTGGAATACTCGCAGTACATGCGTCTTTTCAACGATATGGTCACCAACATCCTGATCTGCGACAAGCCGGTGATCTGCCGCGTCAACGGCATGCGCATCGGCGGCGGCCAGGAGATCGGCATGGCCTGCGACTTCTCCGTGTCGGGTGACCACGCGCGCTTCGGCCAGGCGGGTCCGGTGCACGGCTCGGCGCCGGATGGCGGCTCGACCGACTTCCTGCACCTGTACATCGGCTACGCGAAGGCCGCGGAATCGCTGGTTCTTTGTGAGCCGATGAGCGCGCACAAGGCGCTGCGTCTGGGCCTGCTGAACGACATCGTGCCGGTGCACAAGACCGCGGACGGCATGTTCATCGCCAATCCGCTGGTGCAGACCGGCTGCGATGCCGACGTCTACGGGCGGCCGGCGCTCGGCGAGAGCAAGACCGGCACGGCGCTGGCGGAGGGCAAGGCCATCGCGGCGTCCTGCACGATCGACCTGTCGCAGCTCGACGCGCTGGTGGATTCCTACGTGACCAAGCTGATGTACACGTTCCCGGACTGCACCCGCAAGACGCTGGAGAGCCTGCGCAAGAAGAAGCTCGAGCACTGGTACGCCAACAGCGAGTCCAACCGCAGCTGGCTGGCGCTGAACATGAACACCGAGGCGGCCGCGGGCTTCCCGGCGTTCCACTACGGCGACCGCAACGAGCGCGAGATCGATTTCGTCTTGATGCGTCAGCGGTTGGCAGAGGGCGCGCGCTTCGACAGCGCGCTGGTGGCCGAGGTGCTGCTGCCGTCGGCGCGGCGCGGAATGGCTTCGGACCGCGCGGCCCAAGACGGCCACGCTGTCGCGTAAGGAGCTGACATGACCGAGACAACGCCCCAAGTCGTCGTGACCCGCCTGGAAGACGGCGCCGTGCTGGATCTGCAGCTGGCGCGGCCCAAGGCCAACATCCTGGACGCGGCGATGATGGCGGCGTTGTCGGCGGCGCTGACCGCGGCCGAGATGGATGCGAACTTGAAGCTCGTGATCCTGCGCGGCAGCGGCGGGCATTTCTCGTTCGGCGCGTCGGTTGAAGAGCACACGCGCGACAGGGCCGCCGGGATGCTGGCGGGCTTTCACGCGCTCATCCGCCAGATCGGCCACTATCCGGTGCCGGTCGCCGCGCTCATCGAGGGCCAATGCCTCGGCGGCGCGTTCGAGGTCGTGCTGGTCTGCCACTTCCTGTTTGCCACGCCGAATGCCGCACTTGCGTGCCCGGAGATCAAGCTGGGCGTGCTGCCGCCGGTGCTGGCGGCGGTGGGCGCGCAGCGGCTGGGCGGCATCGTGGCGGAGCGGCTGCTGCTGACGGGCGGCGCGCTCAAGGCCCAAGAAGGCGAAAAGCTTGGCCTCTTGACGCTGCTGACCGGTGAGGGCACGCCGCTGGAGCAGCTGTTGGCCTGGTATCGGGGGAATCTGCAGCCGCTGTCCGCATTTGCGCTGCGCCAGGGCGTCAAGGCGATCCGCAAGGGCTCCGGCCTCACGGCGGCGCTCGGCGCCGGGCTGGACGAGGCAGAGCGGCAATACCTCAGCGAAATCGTGAACAGCCATGACGGCAACGAAGGCATCGAAGCCTTCCTCGCCCGCCGCCCGCCCGCCTGGAGCCACGCATGACGCGTCGCGCCGCGCGCCAGGAACAGCATCGCGCCGACATCCACGAGGCTGCCGCCCGGCTCATCGCCGAGCGGGGCTTTCATGGCATGTCGATGCGCGATCTGGCGGTGGCGACCGGTTGCGGCTTGTCGAGTCTATACAATTACTTCGCCTCGAAGGAAGAGCTGCTGGCGACGCTGCAGGCGCGTGCCTTCGAGACGTTGATTGCCGCCGCGCAAGAGAGCATGGCCGGCGTCGCCGACCCGGCCTCGCGGCTGTACCTGTTCATCTACAATCAAGTCCAGTACTTCACGCAACATGCCGACGTCATGCGCGTGCTGGTGCACGAGGCCGCGGCCTTGCCGGCAGAGCATCGCCAGCGCGTGCGCGCCCTGAAAGTCGAGTACTTCCGCGTGGGGCGTGACGCGGTGGCGGCGGTGTTCGCGGACGGCTGCAGCAGCGCCGACGGCAGCGCGCGCGGCCAGGTGGCGCAGGCGGAGCTCGAACGGGTCACCTACAGTCTTTTTGGCATGATCAACTGGGTCTGGGCGTGGTACGACCCGGATCTGCACGGGAC
>CAIXAA010000477.1 GCA_903917305.1 uncultured Myxococcales bacterium
CCGCGCCGCCCGCGCCCGAGCCCGCCGAAGCGCCGACGCCGCCGGAGCTGTTCAGCGATGCGCCGCCGCCGCCGCCCGCGTAGCCGCCGCCGCCGGAGCCGCCGGTGCACATGCCGCCGCCGCCGCCGCCGCCGTAGTTGCCTGGCTGCGGCACGCAGAAGTCCGCACCGCCGGCCGTTGACGCGACATAGCCGGCCTGTCCGGAGCCGCCCAATCCTCCCAGTGCGCAAAGCGCCGTGCCATCTGCGCCCTTGGCGGCCGGTGCGCCCGTTGCGCCGCCGCCGCCGCCGCCCACGAAGAGCACGGCTGGCTTGCCGTCGCCGCCCGCCGCGCCGGAGACGTCGAGCACGCCGTCGATCACGACCGCTCCGGACGCGCGCAAGTCAAGAATTCCGCTCCCCAAGTCCACGGTGACAACGACGCCGGCCGGAATCGTGATGGTGGTGAAGTTGTGCACGCCAGGGCTGAGCGAAGTGCTGAAGGATGGCGTGAACGCGCCGTCCACGCCCGTGGAGCCGAGCGCGCACGTGAAGCCGTCGCCGGCATAGCCGCCGCTGCACTCGCACACCTTGTTGGCGCCGGCACCGTTGCACGTCGCGTGGACGCTGCAGCCGACCGTGCCCGGCTGGCACGCGCCGCCCGAGCAGACATCGCCGCTGGTACAACCGTTCAAGTCGCTGCAAGCCGCCGTGTTGTTGGCGTGCAAGCAGCCGGTGGTGGCGTTGCAACTGTCGCTCGTGCAAGGGTTGCCGTCATCGCACGTCAGCGGCGTGCCGGCGTGGCACGTGCCGCCGGAGCACTGGTCGCCGCTGGTGCACACGCTCCCGTCGTTGCATGCGCCTGTATTGACGACGAACTTGCACGCCACGCCGGAGGATGCCGCGCTCGGGTCGCAGCTGTCGGTCGTGCAAACGTTGCCGTCGTCGCAGGAGAGCGCCGCGCCCGGCTGGCACGCGCCGCCCAAGCACGCGTCGGCCACCGTGCACGCGTTGCCGTCCGTGCAGTTGGCGATGTTGTTGGCATGTCCGCAGCCCGTGGCCGCAGCGCAAGCATCTGTCGTGCAAGGGTTTCCGTCGTCGCACCCGATGGCCGGCCCGCCGACGCACACGCCGCCCGAGCACACATCGCCGTTCGTGCACAAGTTGTTGTCCGTGCAAGGCAATGTGTTGAAGGCCACCGTGCAGCCGCTGGTCGGCGAGCAGCCCTCGTTCGTGCACGGGTTCGCGTCCGTGCAGTCCTTGGGCGCGCCGGGCACGCACGAGCCGCCGGCGCACGCGTCGCCGACTGTGCAAGCGTTGCCGTCGCTGCAGCCCGCGGTGCTGTTCACGTGGGCGCAACCGCTCTTGGCGTTGCACGAATCGTCGGTGCACGGGTTGCCGTCGCTGCACGAGAGCGCCGCGCCGCCGACGCACACGCCGCCCGCGCAGCTGTCCAGCGTCGTGCACGCGTTGTCGTCGGTGCAGGGCAGCGCGTTGTTGGCGAACACGCAGCCGCTGGTCGCGTCGCAGCTGTCCGTCGTGCACAACTTGCCGTCATCGCAGACGATCGCCGCGCCCGGCACGCACTGGCCGCCGCTGCACGCATCGCCCGTCGCGCCGGTGCAGACGTTGCCGTCGGAGCACGGCGCCGTGTTGTTCACGTGCACGCACCCGCCCTTGCCCGGGCACGCGTCGCTCGTGCACGGGTTGCCGTCCTCGCAATCGGGGACGCCGCTGCCGATGCACAAGCCATCCAAGCACTTGTCGGTCGTCGTGCAAGCCGAGCCGTCATCGCAAGGCAGCGTGTTCGCGGCGTGCAGGCAGCCTTGCCCCGCCCCGCAATAGTCCGTCGTGCAAGGGTTTGCGTCGTTGCAGATCACGATGCCGGGTCCTGGCACGCACGAGCCGCTCGCGCACGTCCCGCCCGTCACGCACGCCGAGCCGTCGTCGCAAGGCGCCGTGTTGAACACGCTCGAGCATCCGCCGCTCGGGCTGCAACTGTCCGTCGTGCAAACGTTGTTGTCGCTGCAATCGGTGGCGGCGCCGGGCAGGCACTGGCCGCCCGCGCACACGTCGCCGATGGTGCACGCGTTGTTGTCGGTGCACGCGCCCGTCCCGCTGACGTGCACGCAGCCCAAGCCGGCATCGCAGCTGTCGATCGTGCACAAGTTCCCGTCATCGCAAGCGAGTTTGCCCTTGGCGACGCAGGCGCCGCCCACGCAGCCATCGCCGGTCGTGCACGCGTCGCCGTCGTCGCACGGCAGGCTGCTGTTCGCGTGCACGCAGCCGCTGGCTGGGTCGCAACTGTCGTTGGTGCAAAGGATTTTGTCGTTGCAGTCCGCCGCTGCTCCCGGCACGCAGCTGCCCGCCTTGCACGCGTCGTTGGTGGTGCAGGCGTTGTTGTCGGAGCAGGCGGCGGCATTGGCCGTGAACTGGCAGCCCTTCTGCGCATCGCACACGTCGTCCGTGCACAAGTTCCCGTCATCGCATACGATCTTCACGCCCGGCGCGCAGCTGCCGCCCGCGCACGCGTCGCCGTCCGTGCAGACGTTGCCGTCGCTGCACGGCGCGGTGTTGTTCACGGCGGTGCAGCCGCTCCCCGGATCGCAACTATCCGTCGTGCAAGGGTTCTTGTCGTCGCAGACCACCGAGCCCGCCGGCGTGCACACGCCGTTCTTGCAGCCATCCCCGACGGTGCACGCGTTGTTGTCGTTGCAGGGCAAGGCGTTGACCGCGAACAGGCAGCCGTCGTTCGGGTCGCACGTGTCGTCGGTGCACGGGTTGCCGTCCGAGCACTTGAGCGCCTTGCCGCCCACGCACGCGCCGCCGGAGCACTTGTCGGAGGTCGTGCACACGCTCCCGTCGTCGCAAGCCAGCGCGTTCGGCGTGTGCACGCAGCCGCTCTGCGGGTTGCAACTGTCCGTCGTGCAAGCATTGTCGTCATCGCAGGACGTGGCGGCGCCGGACAGGCAGACGCCGCCGCTGCAGCCATCGCCGCCGGTGCAGACGTTGCCGTCGGAGCAGGGCGCGCTGTTCGGCGTCGCCATGCAGCCTTTGCCCTTGGCGCAACTGTCATCGGTGCAAGGGTTTCCGTCGGAGCACGCCACCGCCGTGCCCGCCGAGCACGCGCCGTCCTTGCACGCATCGCCGCCGGTGCACGGATCGCCGTCGGAGCACGCGGCGCTGTTGAACTTCGTCACGCAACCCAGCTTGGCGTCGCAGCTGTCGTCGGTGCACACGTCGCCGTCGTCGCAGGGCTTCGCCGCGCCGGGCACGCATGCGCTGCCCGCGCAGACATCCCCGATCGTGCACACGTTTGCGTCGGAGCAGACCGCGGAGTTGCTGACGCCCGTGCAGCCGGTCGCGGTGTTGCACACGTCATCCGTGCAAGGATTGCCGTCGTTGCAGACAGCCAACCCGCCGCCAACACAGGTGTTCTCCGCGCAGGTGTCCTTCTGCGTGCAGGCATTCCCGTCATCGCAGGGCAACGTGTTGGCCGTGTGCTGGCACAAGGTCACGCCGCCGCAAGTATCCGTTGTGCAAGCATTTCCGTCGTCGCAGCTCTTTGCGGAGCCCGGCATGCACACGCCGCCCTTGCACGCATCGTTCTCCGTGCAGCTGTTGCCGTCGGAGCAGGGCAGGGTGTTCTTCACGAACAGGCACCCGCTCGCCGTGTCGCAAGCGTCGTCGGTGCACGGGTTGCCGTCCGCGCACAACAGGCCCGTGCCGCCCAAGCACGTGCCGTTCTTGCACATTTCGCCGCTCGTGCACGCGTTGCCGTCGTAGCAGGGCTGCGCGTTGGCGGCGTGCACGCAACCGCTCTTCGGATCGCAGGAATCCGTCGTGCACACGTTGCCGTCCTCGCACGACGTGGCGGCGCCGGGCAGGCACACGCCGCCCTGGCAGCCATCGCCGAGGGTGCACGCGTCGCCGTCCGAGCAACCAACCGAGTTGACGTCGAATTTGCAACCAATCGTGTTGTCGCAACGGTCGTCCGTGCACGGGTTGCCGTCGTTGCAGGCCAGCTTGGCGCCGCCGACGCACACGCCGTTCTGGCAGCTGTCGTTCTGCGTGCACAGCTTGCCGTCGCTGCACGGCGCCGCGTTGTTCGCCTTGGTGCAACCCAGCACGGTGTCGCAGCTTTCCGTCGTGCACGGGTTGCCGTCGTCACAGGCGCTGGGCCCCAACGGCTTGCACTCGCCGTTCTGGCAGGTGTCCTGGGTCGTGCAGTTGTTGAAGTCGTCGCACGGCCCGTTGTTGTTGCCGAACACGCAGCCGACGCCGGACTGGCAGCCGTCGTCCGTGCACGGGTTGCCGTCGTTGCAGGCGAGCGCCGTCCCGCCCACGCAGCTGCCGCCCGCGCACACATCGCCGACCGTGCACGAGTCGCCGTCCGTGCACGCCAGGCTGCTGGCCACCACGACGCAGCCAGTCTGCGGCACGCAACTGTCGGAAGTGCAGAAGTTCCCGTCATCGCAAGAGATATCCTGGCCGGACTGGCACGCGCCGCCCTTGCACGCATCGCCGATCGTGCAGATGTTGTCGTCGCTGCAAGCGCCGCCGTCGTCGGGGCCGCTCGCGCAACCGACTGCCGGGTCGCAGCTTTCCTTCGTGCAGGGGTTGCCGTCGTCGCAAGGGCTCTTGGCGCCGGCGACGCAGGCGCCGCCCTGGCAGATGTCGCCCGCCGTGCACACGCTGCCGTCGGAGCAGGTCAGCGTGTTCGGCGTGTGGATGCACCCGCCGCTGCCGCCGCAAGTGTCGTCGGTGCAAGCGTTCTGGTCGTCGCAAGCCGTGGCGCTGCCGCCCAGGCACACGCCGCCGCTGCAGGTCTCGCCCGCCGTGCACGCGCTGCCATCGGAGCACGCCGCCGTGTTGAACGCGTGCGTGCAGCCTGTTTCCGCCGTGCAGGCGTCGTCGGTGCACGCGTTGCCGTCGTCGCACACGTTGGCTTGCAGGCAGTACGGCACCGCGCCGCCATCCGAAGTTTCGCCATCGTCGGCATCTTGCTCCACCACCGCGTCGCTGGCCGCGGCTTGATCTGCCGCGGTGTCGGCGTCGGCGTCCGCCGGCGTGTCGCCGTCGCTGGAATCCGAAACCAAATCAGCCACATCCGCCGAAATCTCGCCGTCGCTCTGGTTGGCATCCGCCGCTGCGCCGTCGTCCGCCGGAGCCACGTCCAGGACCGCGTCGACCGGCGCGCCATCCGTGGCGGTGCCGTCGGTCGTGGAACCATCGGCCGGTGTGTCCTTGTCGGCCACGTCCGCCGTCGGGGCGTCCGGCGTGGCGCCATCGGCGACGGGCACGTCGGCCGCGAGGAACGTATCGACCATGATGTCGCCGGGTACCGCGACCTTGGCCTCGCCAGGGAGGGGCTGGCTGCACGCCGCCAGGCAGGCGCCGGTGAGGAGCGCTGCCAGCCAAGCTGCACGGCGCGGGCGAACCACGCCCGTCCAGCGGCAGACTTCGCTACGCATGGCAATCACCCGGATGGAAACTCCATTGTCGCGCCCAGAGCCGGTGCGGGCGCCACAGCCACGGCAGCCGATGCGCCGGAGAGCGACCGTAGCGGCACACTGCCCGCAACGCAAGCCGATCCTGCGGCTACGTGGAACCGCGCATCGCGGCGCCGGTTTCGCGAGCGCGCCGCGCGGGCGTGCCCAAGGCGTGAAACTTGCGCGGCGTCCATCGCTGCGCCATCCTCGGCGCGATGAACAGCGAGATGCAAGGGACTTGCGAGAGCGTGTTGTGGGGCCTCAGCGTGGGCTGGCTCGTCGTGGCCGTGGCCGCCGCGGACAGCCTGCTGCGCGGGCTGAGGAACGGCGAGCGCAAGCAAAACCTCCGCCTTTTCGCATTGTTCGCTGGCAGCGTGCTGCTGCGGCTCGGCATGGCCACCTGGGGCCCCGGCAACGACCAGTTCCGCTACCAGAACGTCTTCGCCGGCAACGGTTTCGCCAAATCGTGGCAACCCACCTTCTGCGACGAGCACCTCGGCAGCGCGCCGCTGGCCCTGTGGCACTGGGTCATGCAGATCCTGCCGGCCACCGACACGACGATCATCAGTTTTGTCCTGTTCTTCGGCGCGCTGGCCCCTCTGCTGCTGACCCTGGTGCTGCTCGGACTGCGCGCCACGCCGCTGGCGGCTTACGGCGCCGGCCTGCTGCTGGCCATCCACCCGGTGGCCGTGCGCTTTTCCGGCGACATGTCGCGCACGCCCGTGGCGCTCGCGCTCGGCCTGCTGGCGCTGTACCTGCTGACGTTGCATCGGCGCGAGGGCCGGATCCTGCCGCTGTTGGGCTTTGCCACGGCGGTCTGGCTCTCGGCGCGTTCGCGTCCCGAAGGCGGCATGGTCCTGGTCGTCGCTGGCATCCTGGTGCTCGTGCTGCACACCGAATCCTGGCGCTCCGTGCGCACCGCCGCGTTCTGGCGCGAAGCCGCCGCGCTGCTGCTCGCCGCCGTGCTCGCCGTCGGCAACCTGGTCATCGCCTCGCACATGCAGCCGGCGATCGCCAAGAACGTCGGGGAGATCTTCCAGCGCCTCAGCCCAAGCCTGTTCACACCGCGCCTCGCCCTCTGGCTCGATCCCGGCTACACCTCGCTGGCGACCATCGCCCTGGCTGCCATCGGCGTTTCGGTCGCGTTCCGCTCCTCCCTCGCGCGCCACCGCCGCATCGCCGCGTGGGCGCTGGCCAGCCTCGTGCTCGCCACGCTGATGCGGCCGTCGGGTCCCAGCCACCAGCTCATCCTGGTCTACGCGCGCTACCAGTGGCTGCAGATCGTGTTCTTTTGCGTGCTTGCGGCGCTGGGTGTGCAGGAGATCCTGGAGCGCTCGCAGCAGCGCTGGGGCCAGCGCGGCCAGGTCACCGCCGGCGCGCTGCTGGCGATCGGCGTCCTGGGCGGCAACGTCGACCCGCTCCTCAACGTCTGCCGGCCCATCACCATCGACCAGGAGTACCACTTCCTGGCCAAGACCTTGCCCACGTTGCCCAGCTGCGCCGTCATCTACCGGCCGTTCGACCCGGCAGTCGACCTGTCCGGCGGCTTTCGCGACACCGACCTGCTCGCCGCGCACTTCGGCCGCCAGCCGTGGCGCACCTGGCCGCCGGATCCGAAGGACGGCGCGTGCGTGCGCTACTTCTACCGCTCCCCCGACTGCTACGTGACGCCGGCCTACGTGATGCGCGACTACCCGCAATCGCTTTTCGTTCTCAAGAATTGCGCCCAGGGCATCCACCGCACGTCCGCGCGGCCGCGCAAGGTCACGCAAGTCGACGGGCGCCGTTGGGGTCCGGAGACCTACGTGCTCAACCGCTTCGAGATCGGCTTCTACGAGATCGCCCTGCCCGCGGAAGTCTCGTCGACTCGCTAGCTTCTGCGGCGCCGCACCAGGTGGATGGCTTCCCGCGCCACGCCCCACGCCTCCGAAGCCGACCGCAGCATCAGCGCCCGGTTCGCGACGTAGCCGGGCCGCAAGTAGAAGGTCCGGTAGGCTTGGTCGCACAGGTGCGCCAGTTGCTCCGGCGTGCGGTGCTCGGCCAGGGACATCGGCCGGCGATCGTCGTCAAAACCGACTGGATCCAGAATCTTGCCCGTCCGGTCCCGCAGCGCCTCGCCCAGCGGCGTGCCGGCGAAGGGCACCACGGCCTGGAACGACGCCAGCAGGAGGTCCAGGCTCGCCGCGAACTGCACCGTCTGAGCGATCTCGGCGTCGGTCTCGCCTTCATAACCCAGCAGGAAAAAGGCGCAAACCCGCAGACCGGCGCGGCGCAGGATCGCCACCGCACGCCGGGCGTCGGCCGTGGTCTGCTGCTTGTTCATGCGCGCCAGCACGCGGTCCGAGCCGCTCTCCAAGCCCAGCAGCACGGTGTGGCAGCCGGCCGCGCGCCATTGCCGCGCCGTGTCCTCGTCGACGAGGTCGACGCGCGAGAAGCAGGACCAGGACAAGCCCAGCCTGGCAAGGCGGATCGCCTCGGTCAGCTCGCGTGCGCGCGAAGGCTGTGCATTGAAAAGCGAATCGAAGAAGACGACCTCCTTGGCGCCGGCCCGGCGGACGTCGTGCAACTCCGCCAGGACGTCGTCCGTCGGCCGCCGGCGGAAGGTGGTCGTGCCCGCGAGGCAGAAGGCGCAGTGCATCGGGCAGCCCAAGGACGCGTAGACCGTCGTCACCGGGCGGTGGATCGCCCACGGCAGGCTGTAGCGCCGCAGCGGAAAGATGCCGTGGCGCGGCCGCAAGGCGGCGATCGGCGCTGTCGTGGCGTCCGCCGGCTGGTCACGCAGCAGCAGCCCCGGCGGATGCGCGGCGCCTTGCAGCCAATGCCCCAGCCCGCCCGCGAACATGTCCGTCACGACAGCGGAAACGCCCGAGTCCGGGTCGCCCAGCACCGCCGCGGCATGGGTCAACGCATAGTCGCCGTTGAGCGCCACGCGCGCGCCGCGCTCGCCCAGCCAGCGCAGCACGGGCGCGTCCTCCGGCCAGGACGCCGTGGCCGTCTGCACGACAATCAGGTCCCAAGCATTTGGATCCAGGCGCATTCGCAGCTGCTGCGGGTCCAGCCCTTCCGCCAGCGCATCCAGCGCCTCGACGTGCACGTCCGCGCCGAAGGAGCCGCTCAGCAGCAGCAAGTCCCCGGGCGGAAAGGCATAGCTGCCCTTGGCGACCGAGGAGCAGAAGGTGTCGCGCTGGTAGCGCAACTTCCCCGGCGGATGCAGCAGAAGCACGCGTTTTTGCTTGGCCTTGTCCATGCGCCCCCGCTACGGCTGCAGCCCGAACTGCAGGGTCCAGCGCAGGATCGCCGGCCACTGGCTCCAGGCGAACGCGATGCTCGTGGTCAGGATGTTCTCGTGCGTGCAAGCGCAGTTCTTGGTATCGACCACGCGCCGCGCCTCGATGGCGCCGGCGGATTGCCACAGCGCCGCCCAGTCGAAGTCGAAGTCGCGCAGGTTGCCCAGCGGCTGATCCAGCAACTCGCACGGCTGCACGGTGCCATTCGCATAGATGATCGCCGCTTGCCGACCCGCGGAGCACGGCACCACGCGCTGCCCGTCCTGCACGATCCGCTCGATCAGCGCGCGCCGCACGACGTTCTTGGCGGAGTTGGCCTTCGCGCCCAAAAAACCTCGGTATTCCGGATATTTCCGGTCAAGGATCCGTCGCTCCAGCGCCTTGGCGATCTCGCGGTAGCGCGCCAGATCGACGTCCTTCACGGCCGGGTCGCGCGGCTCGCCGCGCACCAGAAAGGGAGCCCAAATCTTGACTTGCAGATCATCGAGCACGAAGTTCATCAGCGCTTCGAGGTGGTCCTGGTTGCGGCGCGAGATGACGCTGACGACGCCGACGGAGAGGCGATCGCGGCGCCCGGCCAGCTCCTGCAGCCCGCGCACGGTCTCGGTCGCCTTGGCGAACTGCCCTTTGCGACCGCGGATTTCGTCGTGCAGCTCGCCGACGCCATCGAGCGACACGTTGATCGACAAGGACGTCGCGCGCGGCAGGCTGGCCAGGATGCGATCGACAGCAGGAACAATGACTTCCGGGTGGCCGCCGTTGGTGGGAATGGCAATGACGCGCGGCTGGGCGTGCCTCGCGTAAGCCAGCGCAATATCGGGTAGATCCAGGCGCAGGAACGGCTCGCCGCCGGTGAGGATGACAAAGAAGAAGCGCGGCAGGGCGCGGGCGATGCGTTCGATCTCGTCCAGCGTGAGGTCGCCGCGCTCGACTTCGCTGCCGCGCCGCTGCCAGTCAAAGCAGTGCGCGCAGTTGCAGTCGCAGCGCGAGTTGACGAATTGCACCAGTAGTTCAGGGCCTTGCCCGGTGCGGTCGAGAACCCGCCGGCTCATGCGGGCAAGGTGCGTGAGATCCGTGGTGATTCGGCTCATCGCGCGCCTCCGCGCAGGGCGTCGCGCGCCTCCGCCAGTACGCCCGCCGCCGCGCCTGCGCCTGCCGCCGGGTAGGCAAGTGCACGAACAAGCAGGTGAATTGCCGCTTCTCCGGCCCCGCGTTCGGCGTGGGCCAAGGCCAGATCCGCGCGCAAGAGCCACGCCAGCGCCGTCAGGCCGGCAGC
>CAIXAA010000478.1 GCA_903917305.1 uncultured Myxococcales bacterium
AGCCAGGTCTACGCCGGGCTGCAGTCGGTCAACACGGTCGCTTCGGCACGCGGTCTGGCGTCGAGCGCGTCGGCTTTTGGCGCCCTGGCGCTCGCGGCGAGCAAGGCGTACGGCCTCGATTTGGACAACGCGGCCCTGTCGCGGCTGGCGCGCACCGGCTCCGGTTCAGCAGCGCGTTCAATTTCAGGTGGTTACGTGTTGTGGCACGCCGGTGAGCGCGCCGATGGCCTCGATTCCTACGCTGAGACGTTTCGCCCGGCCGATCACTGGCCGCTGCGTGTGCTGGTCGCGCAAGTCCGCGATGGAAAAAAGAAAGTGTCGTCCACGCTCGGGATGAAGCAGAACCGCGACTCCCCGCTGTTCGCGCCGTGGATCGACCTGTGCAAGCGCGACGTGCTGACGTGCCAGGAAGCCGTCGCCGCGCGCGACATGGAGCAGCTCGCCGCGGTGGTCGAGGGCAATGCGCTGGCGATGCACGCGACGATGATGTCGTCGCGGCCGGCCTTGATCTACTGGCAGCCGGCGACGCTGGCGGTGGTGCACGAGGTGCGGCGGCTGCGCGCGGAGGGCGTGGAGTGCTGCTTCACCATCGACGCGGGTTCGAGCGTCGTGGTGCTGGTCGCCGAGCAGGACGCGCGCCCGGTCGCGGAGGCGCTCGGCGAGATCGACGGCATCGAGGCGGTGCTGCAGACGCGCATCGGTCCCGGCGCCCGCCTGACGGAGCCGCATGGCTGACGTGCTGCCCCCCACTCCCGGCAAGCTGATGATCGCGGGCGAATACGCGGTAATGCGCGATGGCGGCGCCTGCCTCGCCGCCGCGGTCGGCGAGCTCGTCCACGCGCGCCTCGGCGCGATCAGCCCGCGACCGACGATCCGCCTGACGGCGTTCGGCCAGACGATGCTCGTGCCGCTGCCGAGCGCCGGCGTGGCGCTGGCTGAGCCGGCGGGCCTCGGCCGCTTTGTCGCGGGTGCGCTCGCGTTCCTGCAGCAGCGCCACGGGCTGACGTTGCTGCGCGATGTCGACCTGCGCGCCGCCGGAGCGGTCGGTGGCAGCAAGGTCGGTCTCGGGACCAGCGCGGCGGTCACGATCGCCACGGTGCGCGCGGTCCTGGCCTCCCAGCCGGGCGGCGAAGCGTGGCCGGCGGCGGGCGTCGCGGCCTGTGCGCGCGCCATCCACCTGGAAGCCCAAGGAGAACGCGGCAGCGGCTACGATGTGACGACCATCGCGCTGGGCGGCACGGTGGCGTACCGGCGCTCGCCGGACCGCGGCGAGTCCTTGCCCTGGCCCGCCGGATTGCACGCAGCCGCCCTGTATTGCGGCCAGCCGGCCCCAACCGCCGCGACATTGGCCCGTGGCACCATTGCCGATTCCGCCTTGGACGCCATCCAGGCCGCGGCGGGCGCGCTGATGGCGCAGTGGCCGACGGCCGTTGCCGCAGATCTGGTTGCCGACATCAACACTTGCGAAGCGGCCTTCCAGCGCGCCGCCGCGACCGCGCCCTGGCTGTGGACGCCGCCGATGGCCGCCCTGCACGAGGTGGTTCGCGCCGCCGGCTGCGTGGCCCGCACTTCAGGTGCCGGCGCGGGCGATTGCGTGCTGGCGTTCGCCGCCGATCCTGACCTGGTGGCGCGTGCCGTCCTCGCCTGGCAGGCGCGCGGTGGCTCGGCTGTGGCGCGCCTGCCCGACGACATCGCGCCGTGCCCCTGATGCGCACAAGCCCGGAGAATGCCGTGGATCATCTCCCGAACCTTGAGGATCTGCTTGCCCCGCACCGCCGGGCCACCGAGGCGGAGCTGCAGGCGATCCTGGACACCCGGCACGCCTATGTCGTGCCCGGCGCGCCGCCGCCTGCCGCGGGCCTTGCGGCGCTGCGGACCATGGCGGCGCACCAGTTCGAGACAGGGGGCAAGCGGTTGCGCGCGTTGCTCACGCCTGCGCTCGTCGGTGCCGCCCACGGGCCCTTGCCAGCGGCGGTCGCGTTCGGAGCGGCGATCGAGTGCGTCCACAACGGCACGCTGGTGCACGACGACATCCAGGACGGCGACCGGCTGCGGCGCGGCCAGCCGACCCTGTGGACGCGGCACGGCATCCCGCAGGCCATCAACGCCGGCGATGCGCTGCTCGTCGCGCCGCTGGCCTTGGTGCTGCGCTCGGAGGCGATCGCGCCGCCGCTTCGCCTGCAACTGGCGGCTTTGCTTTCGGATGCGCTGCTGGAGACCATCCGCGGTCAGGTGGCGGACATCGGCCTGCGCGACCTGGAACGGCCGAACCTGCACGACATCACGGCCGTCCACATCGCCAAGACGGGGCCTCTGTTCGGCGCTTGCTTCGTGGGCGCGGCCCTGCTGCTCGGTCTGGACCGGGACGCGCTGGCGGCGGCGCGCGATCTCGGGCGGGACATCGGCCTGGCCTTCCAAGTGCGCGATGATCTTCTGGATGTGCTGGGTGAAAAAGGCCGCGGCCAGCCCGGCGCGGATCTGCGCGAGGGCAAGTGGACCTTCCCGTTCCTGCTGGCGCTGCAAGGCGCGCCGGCGGACCAGGCTGACGCCTTGTTCGCGCTGCTCGGCCGCGCCGCAACTGGCGAGGCGCTGACGGATGCCGAAGTGACGCAGTGGCTCGCCTGGGCGCACGCGCGCGGTGGCGTGACGGCCGCCCGGGCGCACCTGGATCACACGCTGGCGCACGCACGTCTCGCCGCCCGTCGCGCGTTTCCTGAGGCGGCAGCTGAGGTTGCACTGGCCCTTTGCGACCGGCTGGCAGCGCTCGACGGCTGATCAGCCCCGGTTGCGCAGGCCGGTCAACCGCACCGGCCGCACCGCATCCGCCATGCCTTTCAGCCTGGTCTCCGGCAGTTCGATGCTCTCGATCTCGTTCTGGACGGCCTCGAACGTCTGCGGCCCCAGCAGCACTTCGCCGGGCGCCGCGAGGCCGCACAAGCGCGCAGCCAGGTTCACGCCGCGACCGAACACCGTGTAGCTCATCGTGCGCGAGGAGCCGACGTAGCCCGCCGTGACATGCGCGGTCGCGATGCCGACGCCCACGCCAATCTGCTCCAATCCTGCGGCCTTGCGCTCTTCGTTGAAGGCGCGGACCACTTCCTGGATGTGGTAGCCGGCGCGCACGGCCTGCAGCTCGTCCTCGTCGGTGCCGAGCGGCGCGCCCCACAGCGCCATGACCGCGTCGCCGATGTACTTGTCCAGCGTGCCGTCATGGCTGAAGATGACGTTGCTCACGCGCTCGAAGTACTCGTTCATCATCGCGATCATCTCGGCCGGCGTGATGCGCTCCGTCAGGCTGGTGAAGCCGCGGATGTCGGCGAACAGGACCGTGACGCGCTTGACCGCGCCGCCCTTCTCGATGACGAGATCGCCGGACACGATGCGTTCCACGAGGTTGGGCGAGAGCATGCGCGACAGCGAGGAGCGCAGCGCGGCCTCCTCCATCACGCGGCGCTGCAGCAGCACGTTGTCGATGGAGATCGAAGCCTGCCGCGACACGGCCGCCAACACCGCAAGATCCTTCTCGACAAACAGGCCCGAGGAGATGAGCGAGTCGACGTGCAGCACGCCGATCGTGCGGTCGCTGGTCAGCAGCGGTACGGTCATGCTGGAGCGGATGCCTTGCAGCACCACGGATTGCGCATGGCCGAAGCGGGCATCGAGGCGCGCATCGGTACTCAGCACGGCCTCGCGGTGTCCCAACGCCTGCTGCAGGATCGAGCGCGGCACGCGAATGTCCGTGGCATCGCCCCACTTCACGCCGGGCCGCACGAGCATCGCCGCCTCGACCAGCCGGTCGACGATGTCGCCGTCGCGCTTGGTGTCGTCGACGAAGAGCACGACGCCGCGATCCACCGGTAACCACTCGAAAATCCGTTGCAGCAGCCGCTGGAGCAGCTCGTCGATGTCGTGCGCCGCGTGCAGGTCGATCGACAGCGTATAGGCCAGCCGCAGCTTGTCGTAGTCGGCGCGCAGCATCCGCTCGTCCAGCACCAGCTCCGCCGCGGCGAAGTCGTGCGCGACGTCCAACTGCATGGTCGCGTGGATGCTCGCCGGGGATTCCTCCAGCAGGCTCGGCTCTTTGATCGTGTCGGGCGCGACTGGCAGTTCCAAAGGCACGGCGGCGACATACCGCCAGCTCGTGCTGCCGATGCGCACCGTGTCGCCGTGCCGCAGCATCGTGGCGCGCTCCACCAGATGATCGTTGCAGTACGTGCCGTTGCGGCTGTCGAGATCGCTCAGGACGTAGGCATCCGTGCCCGGGCGGCGCTGGATGACCGCGTGCTCCTTGGAGACGAGCCGATCGACGATCTGCAGGACGTTGCTCGGCTGCCGCCCGATCGTCGTGACGTCCGTCAGCAGCACCTCCTGCACGGAGTTCCCCGAGCTGATGCGGACGAGGCGCGACGACGACATGCAAGCCTCTCGGACCGGGCGTCGGCAGGTCGGGCTCGGCCGGATGGCCAGTCGGAGGATCGCTGCCCGCGGGGCCCGAAGTCGCTGCTGAGGCGGCCGATGCTAGCACTGGCCGCTGCGCCGGGCTACTGTGATCGATGACCTGCGAGGTGCCTTGCCGTGACGCTGCTCCACCCCCATGTCCGGCGCAACCTGCCCCTGCCCAGCGCGTTGGTGCCAGGCATTGCGGCGCTGCTGCTCTGCTGGGTGCCGGGGTTCGGCGTCCTGGACTACCACGCCTGCCTGGCGCTCGCGCCGCTCGTCGGTCTGTGCGGCGGGCACCTGGCCCTCGCGCAGCTCAGCGGTCGCTTGGACGCTCGCCGCCTGTCCCTGTCGCTTGCGACGCTGCTTGGGCTGCCCCTCGCCGTGCTCCTGCTGGCAGCGGCGTTGGTGCCCAACTGCAACCTTCTGTACGGTCTGGGGTTCTACGTGCTCGGCCCCATCGCGTCGTCCTTGGTGGGCGCGGGTCTGGGCGCGCTGACCTGGCTGTTGCTGCCGCGGCGCGGCCTGCGCTCCCTCGCGCTGTTCTACGCCCTGGCCCTCGCCAGCGCCCTGCCGCCGCTGCGCCACTTCTACACCCAGCCGCAAGTCTTTGCGTACCATGGGCTTTGCGGCTACATCGCCGGCGCGCTCTACGAAGATGCCGTGGCGATTGGCTGGCCCTACCTGTCCTTTCGGCTGCTCGATGTGGCGCTGTGGGCGCCGCTGCTGGCGTTTGCCGTGGCGGTTGCGCGCTCGCCGTTGCCGCACCTCCCGGCGATTCGTGAGGCGCTGGGCCGGCCTGCGCTGCGCGTCGCCCTCGCCGTCGCGGCCTCCGCGGTCCTCGTCAGCCAGCTGCGCGCCGAGCCGGAGCATTGGCGCATTCCCGCGTCCGCCGTGGCAGAAGCCCTGCCGGTGCGCGCCGTCGTCCGCGATGCCAGCGGCGCCATCGTCCTGCAACTGCACATGCCGGCCGACCAGCGCCTCGCCGGCGATCGCCAGCGGGCCATCGAGGACGCCGCCTTTCGCTACGCCAGCTTGCGCAAGTGGTTCGGCACGGCGCCCGGCGCCATCGAGGTGTTCCTCTACCCCAACGCGGCGAGCAAGCGCCGTTGGATGGGCGCCGACCGCGTCGACATGGCCAAGCCCTGGCTGCGTCAGGTGCACATGGTGCTGCCGGAGCTGGGGGCCTCGGTCCTGACCCATGAGCTTTCGCATGTTTTTGCCGCGAGCTTCGCGCCGGCGCCGTTCGGCGTGCCGCTGCGCCATGGGCTCCTTCCGGACGCCGTGCTCATCGAAGGCCTCGCCGTTGCAGCGGAATGGCCGCATCCCGGTGGCCTGGATCCGCACCAGTGGAGCCGCGCGATGCGCCAGCTCCACCTCGCCCCGCCGCTGCAGGCGCTGTTCTCGACCTCGGGTTTCTTCGGCCAGTCGAGCGAGCGCGCCTACACGCTGGCCGGTTCCTTCCTGCGCTGGCTGGTCGAGACGCGCGGCATGGCGGTCGTGCACAAGCTCTACGCGACGGCGGATGTGCAGGCTGCGACCGGGCAGCCGCTGGAAGTCCTCGTGCCGCAATGGCAAACCTTCGTCGACGATGCGGCGCGCCATCCGCTCACGCCCGCGGATCTCGACCGGGCGCGGGCCCGCTTCGAACGGCCCGGGTTGTTCCAGCGTCCGTGCGCGCTCGAGGTCGGGCGCTGCGAGGAGAAGGCTTACGGTCTCTGGCGTTCTGGGCGCGATCGCGCGGCGGAGGCCGTCTTGCACCACCTGCACGACCGGCTGCTGGCGGCGGTCGACGGCGCGCTGGATCCGGAGCTGACGATCGGCTGGGCCGAAGCCTTGAGCCGCGTCGGCTCGGCGCGCGCGGCCACGGAGCTGCTCGACGGCGTGCTGAAACAAGACAGTAATCTCAACCGGCTACAACAGGCCGGCGCATTGATCGTGCGCGGCGATCTGGCCTTGCAGGCAGGCGACGCGCTGGCGGCGGAGCGCGACTGGCTGGCGGCGACCGCGTTGCCGATTGGCCCGGGTGCCCTGCGGTCGTTGGAGGTGAAGCGCCACCTTGCCGCATTGCCCGCCGGGCGGCCGATCGTCCAAGCGCTGCTCGCGGCGGGCGCGCCGTACTCCGAGCCGGAGCCGATCTTGGAGAAGCTGCGCCAGGTCCTGCCGGCCGAGCCGCTTGCCCGCTACCTCGCGGCCCGGCACGCGGTGCTGCACGGGGACGGCGACGCGGGAATGCGCGAACTACGTGAACTCACACCGCTCTTTTCTGGAGAACTGGAGAAGGAGTGCGTGCGGCTGGTGGCGCTGCACCTGGCGCGGCGCGGCGCCTGTGGCGCGCTGGAGGCCTGGCTGGCTGGCCGCAAGGGCCCGGCGGAAGCCGCGGAGCTGCGCGCGCGCTGTGCCTTCAGTCAAAATCCGGCAGGTGTTTGAGCAGCGCCTCGAGTCCGCGCCCCAGCTGCAAGCCCAGATCCGCGGCCGCCATGGGAAACATCTGCGAAGCCACGGGCATGCCGGGCGGGTCGCCGTGCTCCTCCTGCCAGTGCCCCAGCGCGTCGTCGTCGGCGAACAGGCCGCCTTCCGCCATCGCGAAGCTGGGCGCACGCACACCGTCCCACGCCGGCAGGAACAGGCAAACGCCTTCTGGTTCGCGGGTATGCACGCCCGTCTCGTCGCAGCCGAGCACGATGCGCCGCTTCGGATCGCGCTTGCACGTCGCGCGGACCTCACCCGTGCGCCGCAGCGCCACCGTCGCCGCCAGCGCCGCCATCGGGCCGAGCAGGTGCACGGTGTGGTCGCCTTGCACGGCCAGCACGCATCCGGTCGGCCGCGTCGAGAAAAGTCCCGCCATGGCAAGGACCTTGAGCCCATCGAGCACGACGAGATCCGCCTGCACCAGCTGGTACAGGGCGCGCTCCAGGCGCGGTCGCGGCTCGTCGAGCGTGTCGACGGCGCTGTCGAGGATCTTGTCGATGGTCTGCACCCAGCCGCGCCCGACCAGGCCCGAGACCATGTAACTCAGCAGCTTGTGGCAGGTTTCATCGGTACGGGCGCCGACTCGGCACCAGTAGCGCAGCAGCTCGAGGCCGGGCGGCTCTTGGCGCAGCGCGGCCTGATCCGAATCGGTGAGGAAGGTCATGGCAGGTTCCCAGGCCCAAGGCCCGCGCGGCGCAGCACCCCTTCCGGCCCAAAGAGCGGCGGCAGGCGGTGCTTCACGCGGCGCAGGGCGCAAACTAGGACAGGGACTTCGCGAGCTGCTTGGCCAGACGGCCGATCTTCCGCGCCGCGCGCTTCTTCGGGATGATGCCCTTGCCCGCGCTGCCGTCGAGCTGCGCCATGACGAGCGGCAGCACCTTGGCAGCCTCGCCGGTCTCGAGCGCGGCGGTAAACTTGCGCACGACGGTGCGGTTGGTGGCGCGGCCGGAGCGGTTGCGCTCACGGCGCTTGATGTTCTGGCGCGCGCGCTTCAAGGCAGAGGGATGGTTCGCCACGGCAACTACTCCGAATCGGTGCGTATTCCTACGCTGTTTCAAGCACTTTCAATCGATCTTCCCTGCACCGGGCGCTCGCCGCGCGGCACGAGGGGCCACTGTTTTAGGCCAGCGCGGCCCGTTCGTCAATGGTCAAGCGCATGCTCCGCGGTCTCGATGACATGTCCGACCAGGTCATGCGCGCCGCATTCCGTGAACCGCACCCAGCGCAGCTGGCCGCGCCCGATGTCCGCCGGCGCGTCGTTGATGTAGACCACGCCGTCGATCTCCGGCGCCTGCCCCTGCGTGCGCCCTTGCAGCAGCAGGTCGGTCTCCTCGGACAGCCCTTCGACCAGCACGAGCGCCGCCTGGCCGATCTGCGCCTGCAGGAGTTCCGTCGAGATCTTCTCCTGCAACTTCATCAGCTTGGCAACGCGCGACTTCTTGACCGCGGTAGGCAGCTGGTGCGGCAGCCGCGCGCTCGCCGTGCCTTCCTCCTGGCTGTAGGGGAAGCACCCAACGCGATGGAATCGCTGCGCTTTGACAAACTCCATCAGCTGCTGGAAGTCCGCCTCGGTCTCCCCCGGGTGCCCAACCAGCAGCGTCGTGCGCAGCACCAACCCCGGAATCCGCGCGCGCATCTTCGCCAGCAGCGTCTCGATCTCCGCCCGGCTCGTGCGCCGCTTCATCTGCGCCAGCACCGCGTCCGAGGCGTGCTGCAGCGGCATATCCACGTACTTGCAGCAGTTCTCCGTCGTCGCAATGGCGTCGATCAGATCGTCCGTGAAGTTGTGCGGGTAGGCGTACAACAGCCGAACCCAGCGCAGCCCTTCGACTTTGCCCAACTCGCGAACCAGCCTGGCCAACGCATCCGGATCTCCCAGGTCCGCGCCGTAGTGCGTCAGGTCCTGGGCGACGAGGTTGAGCTCCAGGACGCCGCGCTGCACGAGGTCGCGCGCTTCGGCGACGCAATCCGCAACCGTGCGAGATCGTTGGGCACCGCGCAGCTTGGGAATGATGCAGAAGGCACAAGCCTGGGAGCAGCCCTCGGCGATCTTGAGGTACGTCGACTGCGAATCAGGCGCGATCCAGCGCGGTTCGAGGTGATCGGCGATGTACTCCGGCCGCGCCTTGCGCGTGCCGTACAGCGGCGCCTGCGCGCTCGCCAGCGCGCCCTGCGGATCGCCCAGGCCGAGCCGCTCCGCAAGCTTGTCGTATTCGCCCGTGCCGATGAACGCATCGACTTCCGGCAACGATTCAGCCAGTTCCGCTGAATGGCGCTGGGCCAGGCAGCCCGCGACCACCAGGCGCGTGCCGGGACGCGCGGCCTTGAAGTCGGCCAGCTCCAGGATGGCATCGATGCTCTCGGTCTTGGCGGACTCGATGAAACTGCAGGTGTTGACGATCAACAGATCGGCGTCGCCCGGTTCGGCCACAAGCTCGAACCCGGCGCGCTCGATCTGGCCGAGCATCAGCTCGCTGTCGACGCGGTTCTTCGGACAGCCGAGCGACACGAGGTGGACGCGGCGACCAGTGGACATCACGGAATTCTGGCTCAAAACGCCTCGGCTTGCGTGCCAACCCAGCCCTCGAGGGCCGTCGCATCGGCGGGATTGATCGCGTAATCACCGGTGATGTCGCAGAGTTCATCCCAGTTGACGTCCGGATAGAAGAAGGTCTGCGTCTGGTGCTTGGCCATGATCTTGTGGCCGTTGCGCAGCGCGAGGTCGACGAGGTCGGCGCCGTCGCACAGGCCATTGAGGTTCACGTCACCCGGCGTGCCGAGCGAAAAGGCCCGCAGCAAGAGGCGTTGCGAATCCACGCGCACGCGAAGCGGCACCTGCGTCGTCGCGAGCTCCACGATGGTCGAGCCATCGTCGCCCGGCACGACTTCCTGGGTGAAGTCCTGGGTCTTGCCGTCCTGGTACACGACCGTCACCACGAGCTTGAAGGTGCGCGTCTTGTCGTCCAACTGGCGGATGCGCAGACGAATCTTCCAACCCGCGCCGTCGGCGGTCACGAGCGCGGCCAGCTCGGCGTGGATGGCGCCGGGACGGTTGAACCACTGCTCGAAGAACACGCTGAGATCGCGGCCGGAAGCCTTTTCGAGCGCGGCGCGCAGGTTGGCAACGTGCGCAAAATCGTGATTGAACTCCTTGACGTACTCCTGCAGGCCGGCGTCCATCACGTCATCGCCCAGCTCGCGGCGCAGCATGTCCAGCACCGTCGAGCCCTTGTGGTAGATGATGTCGAAGTATTTCGGTGAGTTGTAGACGGCAGCCGACGTCAGCGCCATGTCGTTCGCGGCCGGCACGGAGTACACGAAGCTCAGGTTGTTGGTGACGATCTGGCTGCGGTTCTGGAACGTGGTCTCCGTGAAGAAGCAGCTCGAGAACTCCGCCAGGGACTCCGACAGCGACACGTCGCCGCCGGACGGCTCGATGAGGTTGCCCCACCACTGGTGCGCCAGCTCGTGCGAGATCAGCTGCGCCATCTCCTCCCACGGCGGATCGGTGGGCGCGAGACCGAAGGCGTCGCCGAGCAGGAACGCCGCGCTCAAGGGCGCATAACCACCGCCGAAGTTGCTGGCGAGCTGGATCATGTTCAGCTCCTTCCAGGGAAACGGCACGAAGTTCTTGCCATAGAACGTCAGCACGTCCTGCGCCAGCTTGGTCATGTCCGGCGCATTGCCCGCCACGGCAGCCAGCGAGTAGATGCGGATGTTCGGGAACCCGCCCGCGGCTGGCGTCACGAACGGCTTGTACGCGCCGATGCTGAAGCCGGCGTTCGACGTGGGCTCGATCTGCTTGAAGTGCCAGACCAGCCGGCCATCGGGCAGCGTCGACGGGCCGCTCGGCAGGCCGGGCGCCGCGGCGACTTTGCCAATGGGCGTGATGACATGCAGATCGCTCGCGTACGGCGCGTGGGCGAAGTCCGAGGGCCGCAGGTCATAGTCGTACAGCACCACCGACGCGAAGTCCGAGTCGAAACTGCAGGACATCAGGCCGACACCTTGCGCGCCGCAGGTCAGCTTGGCTTTGCGCAGGATGCGCAGCTTGATGTCCGCGTCAGTGGGCAGCGGCTGGGCCAGGTGCAGCGTGAGGATGCCGGCATCGGTGCCCAGCGCCGCGAAGTCATTGGGAATCGCCGTGCCGTCTTCGGTCGTGGTGCTGACGCTGTCCGCCAGCGGGACGTAGAAGCCGAGATCGGTCATGCCCGCCTTGTTGGCGCGCACGGTCACGATGATGTCGGTGGTCAGCGCCGGCGTGGCCGCGTCGACGTCGCAGGTGACGTCCTGGTTCACGATGTTCCAGGGATTGCCAGCCGTTGCAGCGAAGTTCGCGGCACCGTACCAAGGTTGTTCGAGCGCGGGATTGTGCTGGGCGCGGCGGAACTCCGCCTCCGCATGACCGGCAGCCGATCGCGCGGCAAACGAAGTGCCGGGCAACGGCTCGACGTCCAGGGCCGGCAGCGGCGCGCGCGGGGGCGCAGCCGAGGCAACAGAGGCCGCAGCGAGCATGCCGGCAGTGACAAGAACGGAAACAGCAAGGCGATTCTTCACTTGCCACCTCCCCAGGTCACGTGCGCCGAACCCCACTGGACCGCGATCTGCGTGCCATCCGCGGCGCGCGCGGTGACGGTGTCGGGGTCGAAAAAGAGCTTGTGATCGCCGGCCTTGAGCACCTGGAAGTCGAGCGTCAGCCAGAGTTCGCTGGACACGGCCGTGTCTTCGATCGGCGTGAACGGGCTCGGCTTGCTGTTCAGGCGCGCGCAGCCCGCGAGGATGCGGCCCGGCGGCGAGTCCTTGGCCACCGCATGCGCTTCATAGAGCGGATTCGGCTTGTCGCCGACGGGCACGCCCGTGGCCGTCGAGGTCACGAGGTGCAGTGCGTCCGGATCGTAGCGCAGGTGGCCGGCCAGGCCGATCAGGTGCGGGAAATCGTGAACCCACACCGTCACATGCAGCAGCTGCTTGGCCTCCTGCCAGGTCGCCTGGAAGGAGACCGCCGGTCCCTTGTCCTGCGGATCA